>JAZLKI010000108.1:0-45483 GCA_045597485.1 Treponema sp. | reverse complement strand
AGGCAATGTTGCAAGTCTGTGGAAATCTTCAGAAGAAAGTTCAAAATCAAAAATATTCATATTTTCTTTCTGATGTTCCATAGACTGGGCTTTTGGCAAAGGAATTGCACCACTCTGGTACACAAACCGCAAAGCCACCTGCCCCATACTTACATTATATTTTTTGCTTAATTCCAAAAGCAGTTGATTGTCAGCAAGACCACCACGAGCCAAAGGACTCCAGGCTTCTATCACAAGACCTTTTGCTTTTGCATAACTGGCAGCATAATCCTGCATATAACCAACGTGCATTTCCAGCTGGTTCACAACAGGTTTTACATTACAAACAGTCAAAACATGATCCAGATGATGTGGTAAAAAATTTGAAAGACCGATTGCTTTAATCTTTCCTTTTGAGTGTAATTCTTCCAAAGCCTTGTAAGTTTCACTTAAAGTTGCTTTCCATTCATCAGCGGAAGTTCCGTTTTGACGTGGCCAATGAATAAGGTACACATCTAGATAATCAGTTCCAATACGATTCAAAGTTCTGTCAAAAGCCTGAAAAGTCTGACTGTAGCCCATTTCATCAAGCCACATTTTACTCTGAATAAAAAAATCACTGCGAAGAAGACCAGAGCCCGAAAGAGCCTTGCCTAAAAACCGCTCAGTCCCGTAAAGAGAAGCAGTATCAAAAAAACGATAGCCGCTTTCAACTGCATTAATCAGCATTTTCTGAGAGTCCCCTTTAGCTGCGTCATAACAGCCAAAGCCAACTGCCGGGATTTTAAGACCATTGTTTAATTCAAAATATTCCATAATTCTATTTGAATTATAGCATGGAAAAATTTAACTGTGGTATAATTAGGGCATGAATAACGAAGAATTAATTAAAACTGCAATCGAAATGACAAGAAAGTCTTATGTGCCATATTCTCACTTCCACGTTGGAGCAGCTCTGCTTACAACTGATGGCAAGGTTTACACAGGGTGTAACATTGAAAACGCTGCATACGGACCAAGCAACTGCGCAGAACGAACTGCAATTTTTAAGGCCGTTAGCGAAGGAGACAAAGATTTTTCTGCCATAGCGGTAGTTGGCGGCCCGGAAGATTCGGAAGGGAACCCTACAATTGAGGATTTTTGCCCACCATGTGGAGTTTGCCGCCAGGTTATGGCAGAATTCTGCAACAAGGACTTCAAAATCATTCTTGCAAAAAGTCCTGCAGATTACAAAGTTTTTACTCTTGATGAATTACTGCCAGAAAGCTTTAGTTTAAATTAAGTCTCTTTCCATTAAGGATGGCCTGCAATAAAACACCATCCTTATAAATCAGCTTCAGAGAAAAGAAAGGCACCCGTTTCTCAATCAAATCAAGAAAAATTTCATCCCCTTTCCAATGAGGCAGATCGTTCATTTTTGCCTTAGGCACCCATTCCAAAACACCTTCTTCACAATCTTCAGATTTTATAACTTCCCCATCAAAATAATCGGTCCAGAAAAGATGCATAAACTCTGTAAACAAACCATCAGGCTCTGTATCATCATTGCAAACAAAGGTCACAATTCCCCGGTACTCCAGCCGCCCTTGCTCAAAGGCCCCTGCCAGTTCCAGCCCAGTTTCTTCCCTAACCTCACGAATCACACACTCTTCCGGACTTTCAGCATTTTCAAACTTACCGCCAATGCCAATCCATTTATCCTTGTTATAATCCTTCTGCTTTTTTACGCGATGTAGCATAAGGTAAGAGTCATTTTTTTCAATGTAGATTAAAGAAGTATTTACCATAATGGTGATTATCTCATATTTTTAAGCTTCAAGTAAATCAGTTTTTATTTTGTAATTTATTTCGTTAAATTTATATTTATTCGGGTACAAATAATTAATTTTCTTCTCTGGTTTCCCTTAATGCGGAAAGAATTTCTTGCTGCTTAATATTCGCAAGAGTTTTTATTCCGGCAAAAGGTGATTTTTTTTCGACTTCGGGTGTAATTCTAAAAGATGAGCCGTCTGCTCTTTTTACAACAACTGCACCTTCCTTTTTTGAAGTATCTAATACTGATGCAAAATTCTGTCTGGCCTCTGAATATGTTACTACAAGCATTTTATACCTCGCTTTTCGGCAGTTTCTTTCATTTTATCGTCATAAGTGAATAAAGGTAAGACCATTTGAGATGCTATATTAAGATAATAACAATCGTAAGCATAAGACTCCGATTCCCCAGCAATCACAATAGAATTAGGAATGTCCGGCTCAATTAATCTTATAGGAATTCTAGCAAATTCATGATAAACGGAAACACCTTCATATACAGAAATCAAATTCCGCTTAATCAGTTTACTAATAGCATTTCCAATTTCAAATGGCAAACAACTTGGAGCAACCAGTCGATTCTCACCAACTATTGAAACAACATCATCGCTCCCCTCCTGATTCAGCAAGTAAGAGAGTACACACGAAGCATCTATTACAATATCACTCATATTGTCGATTGTACAATTGTACAAATTTAAAGTCAAGTTGTGATGACAATGCATTGATTACTCTCATTTTCCCGACATTTAAGTACTTTATCCCAGTTTTCAATTACACACTGTGCAATCAAAGGATCATACATAATCCCAATATTTTCCACTATCTGTTTCTTGCATACTTCTGTATCCATTCCTTTTCTGTAAGGCCTGTCGGAAATCATTGCATCTATTGAGTCTGCTATGGCAATTATTCTTGCTCCAAGTGGGATGTTTTCTGCCTTTAATCCATCAGGATAGCCTTTGCCATCAAAACGCTCATGGTGAGATCTGACAATTTTTGCAACTTCTTCAAAGGATTTCACATTCTTCAAAATATTATATCCCTGAATTGTATGAGATTTCATTATTTCCCATTCTTCCTGTGAAAGTTTTCCTTCTTTCAACAAGACCGCATCTCTAATACCAATCTTCCCGATATCATGAAGATGAGCTGCAATATGGTATAATTCCTTTTCATCTTTGGGCAGTTTCAACAAGTCACAAATCTTTTCTGTCATTTCAGCGACTCTTGATGAATGATGACTTGTATGAGAATCTCTTGCTTCCAAAGTAGAAATAAAACATAAAATAAAATCATGAAATTGCGATAAACTTTGCATAATGCTCCTTTTTCATAAATTAATCTTCTCATCCGCCGGAATTGTTTTAATTCTCATTTTAGTTAGCCTTTACTAACACAATAATAAAAACTTATTATTTTGTAAAGTAGTTAGTCTTCCACTAACACTTGACATTTTTTTGTTCTTCCTTTATGTTTTCCCACGGATAATGTTAGTTATGCCTAACTTAATAAATACAGAAAGTTTATTGATTCATTATTCAGCTCCAACTATGTGTGGAATAAAACCTGCGAATCTTTTCACATTATCTGAAAGTCAGATTCAGAATGTGAATTTGGAAAAATGGAAATCGAAACTTCAGATACAAAATCTGAACTTGATTTATTTTAAAACTTCATCAAACCGCTGGATGATTTTTATCTACAACCATTGCTGGGTAAGACAAATAATTTCAGACAGTTTAATTCAGGCTTACCTCCATGGCAAAGGTTATGAGAATCCTCTGGATACTACCCTCACCTTAAAAGAATTATTTGGCCGTATTATGAGCTCAGAAGCTTTCCCCCACGAAATAGGATTTTTTCTTGGATATCCAATTGAAGACGTAATTGCTTTTGAAGAAAACAAAGGGCAAAACTGTAAATACTGTGGATACTGGAAAAGTTATTCAAATCCTTCAGAAGCAAAGTCCTGCTGCGCCCAATATAAATGGTGCAGCCAGATATGCAAACAATTGTTTGATGAGGGGCTGTCAGTTCCTCAAATAATAAAAAAATACAAAGAAGCAGTTAATAATGCTGCTTAAAGAGAGGTTTTTATGAAGGTTGCAATTATATATGCAAGTACAACAGGTAATACAGAGGCAATGGCCAATGCTATTAATGAGACTGCAGGGGCAAATGCAGAAGTTGTTTTTGGTACTGCTGATAGTGCTGATGGAGCTGCAGTTCTTGCCTGTGATGTAATTTTACTTGGAAGTCCAGCTATGGGTGACGAAGTTCTTGAAGATTCCATGGAAGCATTCTATGCAGGAATTGAATCAGGTCTTTCTGGAAAGAAAGTTGGATTATTTGGCTCTTATGACTGGGGAGACGGACAGTGGCTTAGAGACTGGGAAGATCGCACAAGAACTGCAGGAGCAACAGTTACAGAAAGTCTTATGGTCCATCTTACTCCAGAAGATGATGATATTGTTAAATGTCAGGAATGGACAAAGGCAGCTTTGGCATAAATTCACATAAACTATCAGTTTGAATATCAGGCTGATAGTTTTTGTGAATATTTTTTATTAACCTTTGTATTCCTGGCCGGCGATTATTTCAGCAACTTGCCACTTTTAAGATTAATTGTTGACCCTTTTTCCAAAATCAAACGGCCTTTTGGAAGAAATTTATCCTCTTTGTGTTCCTCTGGGCCATTATTATCGTGAATTGGGATATTTACTTTTGCCCCTACTCTATTTGCCACTTCTGTTGCTTCCACAGCATCCATATTAAAGCGACCATCAATAGGATACATAGCATAATCAATTTTACGTGGAATAAGCATATCCATTTCTTTAATAGAAGAAGTATCCCCAGGATGGTAAATAGTAACTCCGTCAAAAGAAACAAGATAACCAACTCCAAAACCTACAGGATGATTTTTATTACCACCAGTAGGAACGGCTTCAATTACAATACCATCAAAGTCAAAAGTTTTATATTCACCATCCACCAAGCCTTCTTTCCAAGTAATTGTTTTACAATCATCTTTATACTGAACATTTTTATTTGGAGCATGGTCACCGTGACTGTGAGTTACAAGAACAAAATCTGCAGGCTCTGAAAAATCTCCCTGAGCATAATTTGGATCAATATAAATAACCCGACCTTTAGAAGTCTTAAGCTTAACACTGGCGTGACCTGCCCAGGTAAAAGTGCTATTTTTGGAATTTGCAGGCTTTTTATCTGCACCAAAAACCATTCCCATTGCAACCATAAGAGACAAAGCCATAATAATTTTTTTTGTATTTACTTTCATAATGATATTATAACATAGACTACGGGAGATTACTTTGTAAATCCAGTCCAAATTTAGAAATCTAATATGTTCTAGCCCAATCTCCCATTGTTTCAGTATTGCTACTGTATAGAAAGTATTCATATCCACCAATCTGAATCATTTTTCGAATTAAATTTACATTTTCAAAGGTTACTTCTTTTACTTGAGTTATTGGAAACTTGAAAATTAGAGGAGTATCCAATGTCTCTTCTTTTTCTTTTGTAATTATCTTATTTACAAAGAAAACTAGAACATTTCCTTCGATAGCATAATCACCTAGATATTCACTTACAATTGGATTTTCATCGAAATAATCACTAATAAATTCGATTCTGTTATTTGGATATATTAAAAATCTATCACACCATGTATCTGGCATAATAGGACTTGCATGCCACAATCCTATTATTTCATTTCCAAACTTAAGCGTTGGTAAATTTTCATTTCTTGACTCAAAATTTTGTATACGTTTAATTAACAGCTGTTCTTGTCTGGTTAATTCTGAATCTTTTACTTTTGTGGCTGGAACATACCATTTAAATTGCGAAAAAAAATCTTTAAGATCTTTTGAATTAAAAGAGTGCCCATGTTTTGCATATACCATATTTCTTAAAAGGCGCAATTCTGTATTATCCATTTGAGCCAATTCAAAATCTGAAATTCCAAAATCAGCATCCAAAAGAGACAAATCACCTTTTTGAACTCGCTCAGCTACATTATTTTTTTGAGCAAAACAATTAAATGCACATATAAAAAAGATAAAAATTATACAGAACTTTTTCATATAAGATATCCCAACTGTCTAGTATACCCAGTACATAAGATTGAAACAACTCAAATAATCGTAAAATAATACCTTAAGTGTAATATAGTAATATATCAAATATTTTAGATATTATATGTAAAATATAAGTTGACTTTAAACATATAAAATTCTATATTCGAATTATGAAAGATATTTTACGCTCATTAAGAAATAAAAATAATTATTCACAAAGTGCTGTTGCTTCTTATCTTGAGATTTCACGGCAAATGTACAATAAATATGAGAATGGAAGCTCTGAGCCTTCTTTAAAAAATATCAAAAAACTATGTGAACTCTACAAAGTTTCCGCAGATGTATTTTTTCAAAAGAAAAAAGATGATGAAATACAAACTGACCTTTATAAAGAAAATACAGAAAGTTCATCTGCCATTTATGTTGCTTCTCCTTCAGTTACTTACAGAAGTTCAGTTGAATTGTCAGAAAATAAACCTGGTCTTTTTGATGAATTAGTAAAAATCTTACCACACTTAAGATTAAACGAACAAATCTCTTTAATGTCAAAACTATCTGCATTAATTGAAAATGAAATATGTGTAAAAGAATCTTCGAGTGAAAAACTTGCTATTAAACAGAAAAAAATTAAAAAAATACCTGATTATGAATACAATAAGTATTTAAAATCGGATGAGTCAAAAAAGATCAATAAATCTAGTTTGGCTAATATTAGGGAAATTCTAAAAAATGATGTATGGTGAAATTTGGTGGATAGATTTTCAGGAACCAAGAGGAAGTACTCCAGCATTTGTTAGACCTGCTATTATTATTCAGAATGATGAACTTAACAAAAGCGAAATAAACACTTCCATTGTAGTTCCTATTACAACAAATTGTAGATTAGCAGATTATAAGGGTAATGTACTTCTAGAAAAATCAGATTCAGGTTTGCCAAAAGATTCAGTCGCTCTATGTTCCCAAATTACAGTGGTAGATAAACAAGTAATTTTGGAAAAAGTATCACGCTTATCGAAGGCAACACTGAATGAAATAAACGAAGAATTAAACTGGGTTTTACAAATCTAGAGCAAGTTGATTCCTACTTACACAACATCAAAAGCCCTTCAACAATAGCTTCGTGTTCCTGTGGTGCAATTCTTGTATAAAGAGAATCTGGGTCGTCCCCTGGCATAACAGGCACTTTTTTCTGAATAAGAATTTTTCCACCGTCGCATTCACCGCTTACAAGATGGATTGTACAGCCTGATTCTTTTTCACCAGCAGCAAGAACAGCTTCATGAACATGATGTCCCCACATTCCAACTCCACCAAATTTTGGCAAAAGAGCAGGATGAAGATTGATGATTTTACCTTCGTAAACGTCCAGAACATCTCCGGCAAGAACTGTAAGCCATCCAGCCTGAACAATTACCTGAGCACCGCAAGCTTTACAATCTTCCAAAACCGCATTACTAACAGCAGTACGTTTTGTATCTCTATCACTAGCCTGTGCAACTTCCTTTCCCATTACAGAATAAGGACTACGGATTGTTGTTGGAATTCCAGCCTTTGCAGCACGTTCCAAAGCATAAGCATCTTTATGGTCACTAATAACAATTACAATTTCATAAGGACAGGCATCCCCTTTTTCAGCCTGATAATCAATTAAAGCCTGAAGATTTGTTCCACCACCACTTACTAATACAGCTACTTTTGTTTTCATATTTTTCTCCAAATTATTGCCACAGATGAGACACGGATAGGACACAGATTAATTTATTTATTAACCATTTACTACACGCTTTATTTCCACCCTAGGTTTTCCAAAATTGATTAGAATTCCAATTTTTTTATTTGTGGCTGTCAAATAATTTAATAACTGTGCTTCATGTATTTCCAGAAGATTTTTCGCAGACTTCAGCTCTACAACAACTTCATTTTCAACAAATAAATCAGCATAGTATTCACCAACTATATGTTTTTTATATTGTACTTCAAGTTTCTTTTGTGATTCAACACTAAGACCACGTAACTCAAGCTCTACTTTAAGAGCATTCTCATAAACCTTTTCAAGAAAGCCACTTCCTAAAGTATTCATTACATCGTATGAAGCACCTATTATTTTTTCCGTAATATCATTTATTTGCATACTAAGAAAGATAATAAAAAAGACACAGACAAGCAAAGAAAAACTCACTTATCTGTGTCTCATCTGTGCCCCATCTGTGGCTAAAACTTAGTCTTCAAACAACACAGCATCTTTCTGGCCGTTTACTTCGCCTTTTGCGTATTCTACACGACCAATTTTGTATGCTTTCATATCTGGACAGTAGTCTTTGTGATATTTAGAAGCATTAGCATTGAACATATCAAGAACTTTATCAGCTTCTTTAGCATTTACTGCAAGTACAAATCCAATACCCATGTTGAATGTATTGTAGATTGTGTTCAAATCTGCACCACGTTTAATCAATTCGCCAAATACTGGAGGAATGTCCCAGCTGTCACGTTTAATTACAGAAATCAACTGTTTTTTTCCATCTTTAGCTTTTGGATACATACGTGGAATATTTTCATAGAATCCACCACCAGTTACATGAACCATTCCGTGGATTGCTTTGCGGTATTCACCAAGAACTTCCATTACAGGTTTTACATAAATACGTGTAGGTGTAAGAAGAACTTCACCAATCTTTTTACCTGTATCTTTTCCATCAATAATAAATGGATCATCAAAATTCTGAACAAGTTTACGAACCAAGCTGAAACCGTTTGAGTGAACACCTGTTGAAGAAAGACCAATCAAAACATCACCATCTTTAATTGCTGATCCGTCAATCATTTCTTTCTTTTCGCCAACGCCAACACCAAAACCTGCAAGGTCATATTTTCCAACATCGTAGAAACCTGGCATTTCAGCTGTTTCACCACCAAGAAGTGCACATCCAGTATCAACACAACCGTCTGCAACACCTTTAACCAAATCTGCAGCAACATCTGCTTCAAGTTTTCCACAAGCAATATAATCAAGGAAGAAAGATGTCTGAACACCACAACAAAGAATGTCGTTTACACTCATAGCAACACAGTCAATACCAACTGTATCATATTTTTTCATCTGGAAAGCAACATCCAACTTTGTACCAACACCGTCTGTTCCTGAAACCATTACAGGATTTTTATATCCCTTTGGAATTTCAAACATACCAGCAAAACTTCCAAGACCTGTGAGCATTCCTGGAATCATTGTGCGTTTTGCATGATCCTTATATTTGTTTACTGCGCGGTAACCTTCTTCTACGTCTACACCTGATTCTTTGTAAGATGCCATTTGGTTAATCTCCTGTTTATATTAGAGGACTTAAAGTCCTTTTAGTAAATCTATTATATAGAAAATAAATGCTTTTGAATACTAGACTAGAACTTAATATCAATTCCTGTAGCAGCAGCATCGTCTGCAAGCTTAGCACGGAAAGCCTTAAGGTTTGCTGCAAGTTCTTTATCCTGTAAAGCAAGAATCTGCAATGCAAGGTAAGCAGCATTTTTAGCACTGTTAATTCCAACTGTGGCAACTGGAATCTGAGGTGGCATCTGTACGATAGAAAGCAAAGCGTCCATACCGCCAAGACCATTTGACTTGTCAGAAACACATTCAAGTGGAACACCAATAACAGGCAATGTTGTAGCACCAGCAATAACTCCTGGAAGGGCTGCAGCAAGACCAGCACCAGCAATAATAACCTGACAACCGTCTTTTTCTACCTGTTCAATTGTTTTGTGAAGTAAAGCCCCGGCTCTGTGGGCAGAAAGAATATAAGCCTTGTAATCCACGCCGAATTCTGTAAGAACATCAGCGGCCTTTTTCATAGTGTCTTTGTCAGACTTTGAACCAAAAAAAATTGCAACTTTCATAAAGGAGTTATAACATAAATTTTATTTTTCTGCTACTGAGCGGGTTCCATATCCTTCTGAAGATTTTGAATATTCTGTTACCTGGCGATCAATTGTTTCTACATTTCCGTAAACTGAAGTATCAAGAAGTTCTGCCATAGAAACGCCTAAGACCTTTGCAAAAAGAAAAAGTTCCACATCATTTATTCCCTGTTCTCCACTTTCTATCTGCTGGACAGTCTGCTTTTCTATAGCATAGCCTTCCAGCTGAATCTTTTCAGCAAGATTATTTTGAGAACATTTAGGATTTAAAGACTCACGTATGCGCTTAATATTTTTGCCGGCAATATTGTAAAGGCCACAATATGTTGGCTTACCACGTCTTTTTCCGCTTTCTTTAGCCATAGGTAAGACAATGGTAGTACGTTATAAAAAAATATTGACAAGATATAATTGTCATTGCAAAATTTTTTTATGAAAATTTGTTATTTGGCGTTAAACAAGGCCACATTTGCTTCAGATTTAGCTTTTACCCAGAAAATGATACTTGAACGACAGGCACCGAACGTTAGGGGACAGGCACCCAACATTGGGTGCCTGTCCCCTAACGTTCGGTGCCTGTCATCTAGTGTTCTTTTTTTTTCAATATCAAATTTATTTTTTCTTCAATTTTTCTGTCGTTATAAGTTAAAAAAAATAAGGAGAGCCGTACCTTCCTGCAGTGTTATTGTTATCACTACAAAAAATCCAGCTCCCCGTTGGGTAAAAAAATATCCTAAATTCAGTCAGATATTTGTAAACGGCAGTTTTAACTCACCCGAAAATTATTCTTCAATCTGATACTGTAGAAGCAAAATCCGCAGCTCTTCCAGTTTACTTACATTAAAAATCTTATAAACTTCCGAGAATACTTTCTTTACAAGCGAAACACTAACATTGTATTTTTCACTAATATCTTTATAAGAAAGATTGTTATGCAAATTTTCAATTACAAAGGTCTTCTGTCTGTCATTCAAACCATATTCATCAAGCTTAATAACTGAACCTGGTGCTTTTTTAATAATCACATCATTATTGGTAACATTTGTTGGAATAAAACAAGAAAGTTTTGCCTTCAAAATGTAATACACCCAAATGTAGAATACACAACTAAATGCCGAAGACGAAAAAGCAATAACTGTTTTAGTCCATCCATGAGGGTAAGTTCCCAACAAAGCCAGAATATGCAGCAAAACTAAAAATGCAATAAGCAACTTTGGAGTTCCACGCTTACTAGTGAACCCTTTGCACATTATCAGCATAATAGAAGAGTAAAAGAAAAATATTCCCAGCTGATCATAATTTGTAAGAATTGTTAATACACTTTCAATTGTAACAATTCCTAAAAAACTTACATCACTAGGTTTGAATAGCATTATAAAACACCAGCCTACACAAAAAAAATGTACACATGGTATTAAAATAGAAGTGTCAGCAACTTTTTCTAATATTGAATTTTTGTCCCCATCAAGAATAACACTAATAATTGCTGCAATTAAAAGGAAACAAAAGCCAACAACAGCTACAACTCTCTCCGGGTTGAGTCTGCGTTTTTCCATAATATTTTATTTTAACACAGGTTTTTAAATAACGCTAGATTTTTGTTTTTCCACTTAAAATATTGTTATAATCTTCATAATTTTTCTTAAGAAGATTTGGAATATCCAATCCGTATGGGCACTTCTTTTTACAAGCCCCACAGCCAGTACAATTTGGAATTTTTTTAAACTCATTTTGCCAGTGTTCGCTAAGCCAGGCGGCACTTGGAGCACGGCGAATCATCTGACTCATGCGGGCACACTGATTAATTGTAATTCCCTGAGGACAAGGCATACAGTAACCACAGCCACGGCAGAAATCTGTTCCAAAAGATTTTTTATCTTCTTCTATATATAAGCGCATTTGTTCATCAAACTCTGGCGAATCCTTCATAAAAGCAAGCCACTCTTCCAATTCATTCATACGCTGAATTCCCCAGATTGGAAGTGCATTATCGTACTGAGTCATAAAAGTATAGGCTGCCTTAGAATTAGTAATAAGCCCGCCAGCCAAACCTTTCATTGCAATAAAGCCAACATTTTTTTCTTTACAAAGATTTACAAGGTCAATTTCCCGCTGACTGGAAAGGTAACTGAATGGGAACTGCATTGTTTCATACAACCCTGATTTTACACATTCTTCTGCAATGCCAATTTTATGTGCCGTAATGCCAATATGCTTAATCATTCCCTGTCGCTTCAAATCTTCCATTACTTCATACATGCCAGTCCCATCTCCAGGCTTATAACACTGATCAACACAATGGAACTGATAAATATCTACATAATCAGTTTTAAGCAACTTTAGCGAAGTTTCAATCTGAGCCTTCATTTCATCAGGAGTTTTAGCCATAGTTTTTGTTGCAATGTTGATTTTAGAACGTACACTACTAAGTGCTAAACCTATTTTTTCCTCACTGTCAGAATATGCGCGGGCAGTATCAAAAAAAGTCATGCCACCTTCGTAAGCCCGCTGCAAAATTTTAATTGCAGTTTCAAAATCATCTCGCTGAACAGGCAGCGCACCAAAAGCATTCTGTGGAGAAGTAATTCCCGTTGAACCTAAAGTTACAGTCTTCATATATACCTCAAGCAGATTATAGCATACAACCTTTAATCCCGATATAATAAAGCTCTATGATAAAAGAAATTTCTATTACAGTTCAGCCAGATGATGAAAAAAATGCTGGCCTTCATAAATCTCTTGTTATAAAAGAATTAAAAAAAAATAAATTACCAACCGCCGACCTGACTCTTGTATTTTTGAAAAAATCAATTGACGCTCGCCACGGTCAGCTAAAGCTTCACTTGCGCTACAAAGTTTACATTGGCGAAAAACCTTCTGCCACAGAAAATTCTATTCCACAGTGGAAAAAAGCTGATGGCAAAAATACAGTTATAATTGTAGGAGCTGGTCCTGCAGGTCTTTTTGGTGCCCTTAAACTTTTGGAACGGGGAATTAAACCTGTAATTATTGAACGTGGAGCCGAAACTTCCCAGCGCCGTAAAGACATTGCCTTAATAAGTACAAAAGACCTTGTAAATCCAGAAAGTAACTACTGCTTTGGTGAAGGAGGAGCTGGTACTTTTTCTGACGGTAAACTTTACACTCGCAGTAATAAACGTGGAGACATTAGTGCAATCCTCCGTATTTTTAATCACTTTGGTGCAGACTCAAAAATCCTTACAGATGCCCACCCTCACATTGGTACAGACCGTCTGCCAAAAGTTATAAATGCCATTAGAGATAAAATTATTGAACTTGGAGGAGAGTTTTATTTCAATACCAAAGTTACAAATCTTCTTACAGAAAAAGCTGATGGGAAACTGCAGATTACCGGTGTAGAAACCGTAAATATTGCAGATGGAAATACCCGCACTTTTAACTCTCGCAACGTAGTCCTTGCCACAGGCCATTCTGCAACAGACATTTATGAAATGATTGCAAAAGTTGCCCCTTCCGCTTTGGAAGCAAAAACTTTCGCTGCCGGAGTTCGAGTTGAACATCCTCGTACATTAATAGACGCAATTCAATACCACGGAAAACTTGATAATAATTTAGGTGCAGCAGAATATCGTGTTACAACTCAAGTTGAAGACCGTGGCGTTTATTCTTTCTGTATGTGCCCAGGAGGCTTTGTTGTTCCTTCCAGCTCTGGTCCAGATGAAATTGTAGTAAACGGAATGTCTGCTGCTGCCCGTAATTCCCGTTGGTCAAACGCCGCCCTGGTAGTTGAAATTCGCCCAGAAGATATTCCTGCAAAATTTGTAAAAGCGGCCCAGGAAGCAGGTTGCCCTCAGTTAGCAGGACTTTTATTCCGCACAGAAATAGAAAAACTTGCAAAGAAAAACGGAAATGGACAGGCCGCTCCTGCCCAGCGTATGAAAGACTTTCTTGAAAATAAAAAATCAGAGGATTTGCCAGAAACCAGTTACACACCAGGAATTGTTTCTTCCAACCTAAACAGCTGGCTTCCTTCTCACATTTCAACTCGACTTGCCCAGGGCTTTAAAAACATAAATAAAAACATGAAAGGCTTTGTTTGCAACGATGCCCTTCTTATTGCTGCAGAAACCCGTACAAGTACTCCAGTTAGAATTACCCGTGATAAAGATACTTTCCATTGTACTGCAATTAAAGGCCTCTACCCTGTTGGTGAAGGTAGTGGTTACTCAGGTGGAATTGTTTCCAGCGCAATGGATGGTGAAAACGCCTGCGCTCTTATCAAATAAAAAAGACAAAAAAAAGGTGTTGATTTGATCTCTCTCCTTATCAAATCAACACCTCTCTCACCGATGGAAAAACTCTCTCGATAAACTCTCTTATAAAACTCCCACCGATAAACTCTCAATAAAAAAAACTCTCTCTATCAAGCAACGCTTTTTTTATAAAAAAGAAGGATTAACTTTTTGTTTTAACTCTCCGGTAACTTTATAAACAAACTTAATTATTTATAAGTTATGACTTTATATTATGGTGACTAACTTAATAAATCAATACGATTTTTAAATAATTAACCAGAGTTAAAAAAAAATAACCGCAGTTACATCTTGTAACCACGGTTACTTTATAAACTAACTTAAAACTAATTTACAGTCTCAAAATTATTTTACAATAAGTTTGTTCAAGTGCCAGATATCACGTACATAATCTTCAATTGTACGGTCTGAAGAGAACTTACCAGAGTTTGCAATGTTCTTAAGAGTCATGCGAGCCCAGTTTTTCTTGTCTGCATAAGCAGTTGCAATCTTTTCACGAGCCTGACAGTAAGAATCAAAGTCTGCAAGAACGTAGTACACGTCTGGACGCTGACCTTCAACACCGTATACCAAAGAATCGTGAAGTTCTTTGAAGAGCTGGTGAGTTGGGTCATAAGTACCATCAACAAGCTGTTCAACAACCTTAGCCAAACCAGGATTTGCATCAAGGTAAGACTGTGGATTGTATGAATGTTCAGCTTCCATCTTCTTAATTTCTTCTGTTAACATACCGAATACAAAGCCGTTTTCTTTTCCAGCTTCTTCGAAGATTTCAATATTAGCACCATCCATAGTACCAAGTGTTAAAGCACCGTTTAACATAAACTTCATGTTAGATGTACCAGAAGCTTCAAGACCTGCTGTAGAAATCTGTTCAGAAACATCTGCGGCTGGGAAGATTTTTTCTGCTACAGAAACACGATAGTTTTCTACGAATACAACACGAAGTAATCCGCGAACACGGCGATCGTTGTTGATTCTTTCTGCAACTGTATTAATCAATTTAATAATAGCTTTAGCACGACGGTAACCAGAAGCAGCCTTTGCACCAAAGATGAATGTGCGAGCTGGAGGATTGTATGAAGGATCTTCTACAATTCTGTTGTAAATGTACATTACGTTCAAAATGTTCAAAAGTTGGCGTTTATATTCATGCAAACGTTTTACCTGAACATCGAAAATTGATTCTGGATCAAGGAATTCGTTTTGTGCATGTTTAAGATAATCTGCCAAAGCCTGTTTATTTTCAGATTTGATGCGAATAAGCTCATTAAGAGAAGCTTCGTCATCAAGATATTTTTCAAGACCTTTAAGCTGTGTAAGATCCTTTTCCCAACCGTGTCCAATTCTGTCTGTAATGAATTTAGAAAGCTGTGGGTTAGCATTCAAACACCAGCGGCGCTGAGTAATACCATTTGTTTTGTTATTGAATTTTTCTGGATAAATTGTGTACCAGTCTTTAAGTTCTGCAGTTTTAAGCAATTCTGTATGAAGAGCAGCAACACCATTTACAGAGAAACAAGCATGAATTGCCATCCAAGCCATGTAAACCATGTTATTGTGGATAATAGCCATATGTTCATGTTTGTAATAATCGTTAGGAAATTTCTGACGAAGTTCAATTACTAAACGACGGTTAATTTCTTCTACAATCTGGTAAACACGTGGTAAAAGTCCCTGGAAGATTGCAATAGGCCATTTTTCCAAAGCTTCAGCCAAAATTGTATGGTTTGTATAAGCAAATGTATGAGTTACAACATCCCAAGCTTCATCCCATCCTACATTGTAGTCATCCATCAAGATGCGCATAAGTTCAGGTATAGCAACTACAGGATGTGTATCGTTCAACTGAATTACATGATAATCAGCAAATTTAGAGAAGTCTGTTCCGTGGTTAGCAACATAATGACGTACTAAATCCTGCAAAGAAGCAGAACTGAAGAAGTACTGCTGTTTAAGACGAAGAGCCTTTCCAGAAGGACCGTTATCATTTGGATAAAGAACACGGCTGATATTTTCAGCGTTGTTCTGGCGTTCAACTGCACGGTTATAATCCATGTTATTAAAAAGCTGCAAGTCAAAACCATTTGGAGAAGAAGCTTCCCACAAGCGGAGTGTATTTACAGTTTTTGTATCAAAACCAATAATTGGCATATCCCAAGGAGTAGCTGTTACTTCTTCTGCATTTTCAATATGGAAGCTTGGCTGTCCGTCTGGAGTACGACCATAAGCAATGTTACCACCAAATTTAACAGTAACAGCAAGGTCAGAGCGTTTTACTTCCCAAGGATCACGATGTTTCAACCAGTTATCTGGATATTCTACCTGGTAACCATCTTCAACACGCTGTTCGAACATACCATATTCATAGCGAATACCGTATCCGTGTCCAGGATAATCCAATGTTGCAAGTGAATCCAAGAAACAAGCAGCAAGACGACCAAGACCACCGTTTCCTAAACCTGCATCTGGTTCTTCATCTTCAATCATATCGAAATCGATAGTCATGTCTTTAAGAACTTCTTTTACAGCATCTTTAATGCCAGCGTTAATCAAGTTGTTACTTAATGCACGACCCATCAAAAATTCTGCTGATAAATAATAAAGCTGTTTAGTTGGTTTCTTTTCATATTCAGCTCTTGTTGCCATCCAGTTAGGCATAATCATTTCTCTGGCAGCAGCAGATACAGCGTCGAAGAGGTCATGTTTGTTTGCCTGTGAAATATCCTTTCCGTACTGCTGACGTAAACGTCTAGAAAGGTTTTCCTTAAATTTTTCTTTGTCGAATTCCATGTAAAAATTCTCCCTTACAAAAATAATTAAAAAAGATTTTACATTTTATAATGGAGATAATTTTAACGTAAAAACGAGTTGAATTCAATTGTAGGATGAACGTATTTTATTTTGCCATAAGAATGACAGTTGCATCTGAAATCAAAACATAGCGTCTCTGTTCATGCAAAAGTTCTTCTTTTCCAGCATCAAAAATATCTTCAGGACTTCTAAGGGCAGTATCTGCAACTAAATGCCATTTTTTGCTTTCTGGAAGTGGTGGCAAATTGATTGTTAAATCGTACTTATCGGTATTAGTAGCAATATAAAAATCACAATCAGCCTGTTCTGGATCTACAGTATCACCATTTAACTTAAATCCTAAGAAACGATTTTGTTTTGTCCAGTCAGGATTTTTACCATTCATATCGTACCAGACAATTTCTGGAGTACCATCTTCGTAATTTCCCAAAAAATGCGATTTTGTAAATACCTGATGATTTTTACGCAAAGCAATCAAAGCAGAGGTAAAACGTACAAGCCCTTCATTAGAAGATGCAAGAGACCAGTCAAACCAGCTAAGTTCATTATCCTGGCAGTACGCATTATTATTTCCAAGCTGGGTACGGCGCATTTCATCGCCACCAAGAATCATTGGCACACCCTGGGAAGTAAAAAGATATATAAGGAAGTTTTTAATTTTTTTAAGTCGAGTTTCCTGAATCTTTGGATTTGTACAATCCCCTTCAAAACCATGGTTATAGCTTAAATTATCATCTGAACCATCACGATTCTGTTCACCATTTTCTTCGTTATGCTTTCCGTTGTAACTTACAAGGTCATTTAATGTAAAACCATCGTGGGCAGTAATAAAGTTGATTGAAGCAGTTGGTTTACGGTTAGAATGATTATAACAATCTGAACTACCGGCAATGCGTGTTGCAGCGGCAGTAGCAGTATTTTCATCTCCACGAATAAAACGGCGAATATCATCGCGGAAACGGCCATTCCATTCAGACCAGCGGTTTACTTCACCACCAGGGAAACCGCCAAGCTGGTAAAGCCCCGCACAATCCCAAGGTTCTGCAATAATTTTTGTTTTTGCAAGAATTGGCTCTCCGCTTATAGCTGCAGTTACAGATGGCATATCATAAGCGATTGGAGTTCCATTCGGAGCACGAGTCAAAATAGATGCCAGGTCAAAGCGGAAACCGTCAACGTGCATTTCTGTTACCCAATAGCGCAAGCTGTCTAAAATAAAATCAGAAACTATAGGATTATTACAATTAACACTGTTTCCACATCCACTGAAATTCATGTAGTAATTTTTATCAGACTGAGGCAATGAATAGTAAACATCGTTCTGCAATCCGCGGAATTCAAAAGTATAACCGTGTTCGTTACCTTCAGCAGTGTGGTTATAAACAACATCAAGAATAACTTCAATTCCAGCTTTATGAAGCTGTTTTACCATCTCTTTAAATTCCCGAACAGGACCGCCAACAGATTTATTGCTGGCATAAGAAGTTTTTGGTGCAAAAAAGCCGATTGTACTGTAACCCCAATAATTACAAAGTTTTTCGCCAGTACGAGGATTTGTATTTCCAACTTCGTTTTCGTCAAATTCAAATACAGGCAAAAGTTCTACAGCTGTTACACCAAGAGATTTAAGATATTCAACCTTTTGTGTAAAACCTTTATATGTACCTGCAATATTTTCTGCTACGCCAGAACTTTTAGAAGCTGTAAAACCTTTAAGGTGAGTTTCATAAATTACAGACTTTTCTAATGGAAGATTTAAAGGCTTATCACCTTCCCAGTCAAATTCGTCGGAAACTACAACACACTTTGGAAAATCAGAAAGATTCTGCAACTCACCGCCAAGATTATCGCTAAAACCATGTTTACGCTGTTCATTGTATGAACGGAAAACTGAACCGCTAGTAAAAGCCTTTGCGTAAGGGTCAAAAAGATATTTATTCTGATTAAAACGCAACCCTTTTGGAGGAATGTAAGGACCTTCTACCTTATACAAATACAAAGTTCCCTCACCTGCCCCCTCAACAAATAAGTTCCAAATATTTCCAGTTTTATCTTCAGGTTTAAAATCAATTATAGAAGAAGGTTTTTCGTCTTTTTCAGAATTAAATAAAACAAGACTAACTTTTGTGGCATCACGACTATATATAGAAAAATTAACGCCACCTTTAGTAATAACAGCACCCAATTTCATAGTGGATAATTTTAGCATAGAAAGTGTAATATTTCCATATTGCACCTACACTTTCCAAGTATTCCGCTCTCGGCAAAAAGATATCTCAAAAAAGGCTGTGCTCGCGGGCGCCCGTATTTAGGGCAGTACTGCGCGCAGAATTTTTTTGAGATACCTTTTTACCTACGCTGCATACTTGGAAATCCACTTCACTCTTCACTATTCACTTTTCCCTTTTCCCTTTATAATGTCTTCTATGACAGAAGAAAATACAAATACAGCACCATTACGCACAGCCGTAGTTGCAATTATTGGCCGCCCAAGTGCGGGAAAATCTACATTTTTGAATACAGCCTGCCAGGAGCCGGTTAGCATTGTTTCCCCAATTCCCCAGACAACTCGTAACGCAATCAAAGGAATTGTAAACACCTCTTTAGGCCAGCTTATTTTTATTGATACACCAGGCTACCACGATTCAGAAAAGAAATTAAATCTTCGTCTGCGCAATGTAACAGAAACTCAGTTAGATGATATAGACTGCGTACTTTATGTAATAGATTCAACTCGTGTCCCAGGAGAAGAAGAAGTTCACACTGCAGAGCTTTTACGCAAGCTTCAGGCAAAAACAGTTGTAGCAATCAATAAAACAGATTTGCCTGCAAGTAAGACACTTCCAATTCGCAACTTTATTAAAGAAAATTTGCCAGAAATCCCAAGCGAACGCATTTACGAAATGTCGGCAGAAAAAGATATTGGCATTAATGAAGTATTACGTGGCCTTTATGCAATTTCTCCAGAAGGGGAACCTATGTATGACGAAGAGTTATACACAGATCAGGACTTAACCTTCCGTATCTGCGAGGTAATTCGAGGCGAAGCAATTAACCGTTTACAGGACGAAATTCCTCACGCAGTTTATGTAGAAGTTGCCGATGTAGAACACCGAAACGAAGGTAAAAAATTGTGGATTCGAGCCTTCCTTTGTGTAGAACGGGATAGTCAGAAAGGTATTGTAATTGGTAAAGGTGCCTCGAAAATTAAAGAAATCCGCACTGCTGCCATGCGCAAACTTAGCGAAATCTACATTCAGAAAATTGATTTGGACCTTCAGGTAAAAGTAGATAAAAACTGGCGACAGCGAGATTATACTATTAATAAGTTAATTCCATCTGAAAAATAATCTTTTGAAGGAAGTATTCCGATACATAAACTATGAGAGATTGGCAGAAATTGTTCGATTCATTTGATCAGCTTCTTACCCCTGGAAACATAGTTAAGATTTCTATGCGAATGTTAGCTTGTATTAACAGGGAAATTACCTTCCACAATATAAGAACAGCATATTTATGTCTTAAACTTGGTAAGGTTTATAAACTAAAGGAAGGTGGAAATCTCCAATCTTTAACTTTACTGGCTCTTTACCACACAATAGGATTTTTTAGAGAAGACTTCCATTTTGAATACAATCCTTATAATCCAGACCCAGATTTCTTTTCAAATGTAATGGAAGTAAAATCTCGCTATGCTTTTACATCCTATTATCTGGAAGATATGACCCCTTTAGGAAGGGATGCAAAAGCCCTGGAACATTTTACAGAACCACTTTTACCAAGTGAAGAAAATTCTTACATTGGCGACTATAAAAAGCTTCTATATTTTTGTGCAAGAATAAGCGATTATTACAAAAAAAATTCTGAAAATCCTTTCCCTAAAAATATTGCCGCTATTACTACAGATGAATTGGATCCAGAACTAGTAGCATTATTTAATCATCTTAATAAAGATAATTTAATCTACACTGCAATTAAAGATAATCTGGCAGAAGAGATTCTTCAAGAAGCCGTTACTTTTATAAAATATTCAGATGAAGAAACTATTCAGCTTCAAAAATTGCTTGTATATTTTCTGGATTTTAAAAGTACATACACCGTAAGTCATTCAATTAATACAGCTTGTTATTCTCTTTCTTTAGGAACCAGATGTAATCTTAATAATGAAGATTTGAATGAACTTTTTACCAGTGCCTTACTTCACGACATTGGAAAAATAGCTACACCTCAAAGAATTCTTGAAGCACCAGGTAAGCTTTCGCCAGAAGATATGGGAATTATGCGCCACCATGTAAATCATTCCCGTCGTATTTTACGAGAATACACACCTGAACATATTATAGAAAATGCTTACCGTCATCATGAAAAGTTAAATGGAACAGGATATCCTAATCATATTAGTGCTGAAACAATTACCGAGATTCAGAGAATTCTTACAGTTGCAGATATTACCAGTGCCTTGAATGACAGCCGTAGTTATAAAGGTGAATTTTCTACTGAAAAAATCTTTAGAATTATTGGTGAAATGACTGAAAAAGGTGAACTTGATTCTGAAATATCTAAATATATTTTAAATGATTTTGAAGAAATATCTAAAGAACAAAAAGTTCTGCTTGATATTCTTCGAGTTGACTTTTCTAATATCCTTAGCCAATACAACAACTTTATCCTTGCCGAAGAAGAACCTTTGGAGGATATTGAAGATATCGTTGAAGATTTGGAAGAATTGTAATATATTCAAGTCATGGATATTACTTATAACACACAGGGTGTATGTGCCCGCGTAATTCACTTTACAAAAAATGATGATGGAACTATCACAAACATTAGCTTTGAAGGTGGCTGTAACGGTAACTTAAAAGCTGTTTCTAAGCTTTGTGATGGCATGAAAGCAGAAGAAATTGCAGCAAAACTTGCAGGAAACATTTGCGGTTTCAAAAACACAAGCTGCGCCGATCAGTTGGCAAAAGCTGTAATGAGTAATTAAGATTTGTGTCATTTCGACTGAGCCTCGCGAATGGAGAAATCTTAGATTCCTCGACTTCGCTCGGAATGACATCTATATGGAGTATATATGGCACTTGAATGTGGTATTGTTGGATTACCAAACGTTGGTAAATCTACTATTTTTTCGGCTTTGACTGCAGCACCAGCCGCAGCAGAGAACTTTCCTTTCTGTACAATCGACCCTAACATTGGTATTGTTGATTTACCAGATGAACGCTTAGACTTTTTGGCAAGCATTCACAACCCAAAAAAGAAGACACCAGCTGCAGTTAAATTCGTTGATATTGCAGGTTTGATTAAAGGTGCCAGCCAGGGTGAAGGTCTTGGAAATAAATTCCTTGCAAACATTCGTGAATGTTCAGTTATTGCACATGTAGTACGTTGTTTTGACAATCCAGATATTATGCACGTTCGTGATAACGCAAACGAAGCAGCACCAATTGACCCAGAAAGCGATATTCTTACTATTAACTGGGAATTGTGCCAGGCAGACTTGGATACAATTGCAAAACGCGAAGAAAAAAATATTAAGCAGGTACGAGCACTTGGAAAAGAAGCCGAAAAACAGCTTGCTCCATTTAACTCGGCTGTAGCAAAAATTAAACCTTTACTTCAGGACGGAAAATGTGCCCGCACAGCAGACCTTACTGATGATGAAAAAACTGCAATTTACGATATGTTCCTTCTTTCTATGAAGCCAACACTTTACGTTGCAAACGTTGATGAAGATACAATTGCAGAAGGTACAAACAAATACGTAGAAATCGTACAGAAATACGCTTCTGAAGAACATTCGGAAGTTGTAGTTATCTGTGGTAAATTCGAAGCAGATTTAGCAGAAATAGAAGATCCTGCAGACCGTAAAGATTTTATGGAAAGCGTTGGACTTACAGAAAGTGGCCTTGCAGTTTTGGCACGTAAAGCTTACCACTTAATGGGCTTACGCACATTCTTTACTGGTGGACCAGATGAATGCCGCGCATGGACAATCCACAATGGTGACAAAGCTCCACGTGCAGCTGGTGTAATTCATACAGACTTTGAAAAAGGCTTTATTCGTGCAGAAGCATACTCAATTGATGACCTTCGCCAGTATAAAGACGAAGCTTCAATTAAGGCTGCAGGAAAGTATCGCCAGGAAGGAAAAGAATACGTTGTTCAGGATGGCGACGTATTATTCTTTAAATTTAATATATAGGTATATATGATTAATATTAAATGGATTATCCTTGCAGTTGCTTTGGTAATGTACCTTTTAGTAATCCTCTTTCAGGAAAAAAAAGTATGGATGACTACTGCAGCTGCCCTTATTACTGTTGTTCTTGGCTTTATTTTTGCCGGCAATGTGTTTAATCAAACTGCCACTGCCGGTGGACTTTTCTTCCACATCTTCTTAGAGCTTATAAACTGGAACATTTTAATGATTTACGTAGGAAGTATGACAATCGCCGCGCTTTTTATTTATTCAAAAGTGCCAGCTAGAATTGCCGACTTCCTGGTAGAACATTCCCGCAGCACTGGAGTTGCAGTAGTTTTAATTCTTGCAATGACAGGTATTATTTCTATTTTCGTAGAAAATGTTGCAACTGTTCTTGTAATGGCACCAATTGCACTTTCACTTTCTAAAAAATTAAAGCTAAATCCTGTACCATTTATGGTAGGACTTGCAGTTATGTCTAACCTTGAAGGAACTGCAACATTGGTAGGTGACCCTCCAAGCATGATTTTTGCAAGTTACGCTGGGTACAATTTTAACGATTTCTTTATTTCTCAGGGTAAGCTTTCAATCTTCTTTGTAATTCAGGCTGGAATGTTGGCAGGCTGTATATTCTTCTACTGTATTTTTGGTCGCGTAAAAGATAAAGCTGTAGTAGAAAAAGAACCTGTTATTTCCTATTTCCCATTATGGCTTTTGCTTATTATGATTTTCGGATTGGCAGACATTTCTTTCTTAAGTACAGAACTTGGTTACGGCTCAGGCTGCTTCGTTCTTGGTCTTGGAATTATAGGATTGTTGTGGTACCGCTTAAATCAGAAAAAATCCTTTGGAGAAATCTGGGATTTGGTAAAAGATTTGGATTGGGAAACTATTGCTTTCCTTATGGGAATATTTATTGTAGTTGGAGCAATTAGCGAAGTAGGATTATTAGATGATTTTGCTACTTGGCTTGCATATGTAACTGGCGGCAATAAATTCTTAGGCTTCCTTTTAATTCTTGCCTTCTCAGTATTAATTTCCGGATTCGTAGACAACGTTCCTTACATTATTGTAATGCTTCCAGTAGCAGGCAGCCTTGCCGCAAATATGGGAGTTTCAAAAGAACTGTACATGTTCGCATTGCTGGTAGGTTCATGTCTGGGCGGAAACCTGACACCATTTGGCGCTTCCGCAAACGTAGTTGCAATGGGAATCTTAAAGAAAGAAGACCACCCTATCAACTTTGCAGGCTTCCTTAAAATTGGAGCACCATTTACAATCATAACAACCGCCGCAGCCGCACTTTTGCTGTGGTTCGTCTGGGCTTAATTTTTTTTTACTAACACTTAAATGACAGTCACCGAACGTCAGTTGACTGTTCCCCAACGTTGGGGGACAGTCAACAAACGTTCGGTGACTGTCATTTTTGTTTTTCCCCGCGAATTTCCCTAAACTTTTTCTACCACTCTCCGAAAAATAAGTAAGGAGTGTGATGAAAAATGACTTCATCAATCGGATATGTAAATGCTTTTTCTTACTCAAACAGCGCAATGTCTAGTGGCGTTGCAGGAAAGCTTTATGTCCCAGTAAATAAATCTGCACTCCTGTATGCAAACTTCGACCACGTTTCTGGAGTTGCCGCAAAATCTGGTCAGCAGGGAGTTTCAATCAGTAAAATCAGAATCCTTAATTCCATGATTGAACGCCTCTCTGCCATGAAAAATGAACCTAAAGAATCTATTACTGATATTAGCGACGACCAGGCAGATGCTTTAATTAAACAATACCAGGAACAGATTAAACAAACAGTTCAACAAAAGCCATACATCACAGCCGGCGCCCAGCCACTCCCAGGCGCACTATTTCAGATTGACGCTTAACCCCACTTAACAACTTCACCCGAAATCACTATAATTGATGCATCTTTTCTATATATAAGGAAGCATTTATGGGCGGATTATTTGGTGTTGCATCTAAAAACGACTGTTCTTTAGATTTATTCTTCGGTGTAGATTATCATTCACATTTAGGAACAAGACGAGGAGGTCTTGCAGTTGTTGGTGACAACGGTAAGTTTGCCCGCTCAATTCACAACATTCAAAACTCTCCATTCCGTACAAAATTTGAAAACGATATGGAAGATTTGCACGGAAAGTTAGGTATTGGTTGTATTTCTGATTACGAACCACAGCCTTTACTTGTGCATTCTCACCTTGGAGACTTTGCAATTACAACAGTTGGTATTGTCACAAATAAAGATGAACTTGTAGCCGAAGTTCTCAACAATGGACAGACTCACTTCCTTGAAATGAGTGGCGGAGAAATCAACCAGACAGAATTGGTAGTTGCTCTTATCAACAGCAAAAAAACAATTCTCGAAGGACTTCAGTTTGTTCAGGAAAAAATCAAAGGTTCTATGACAATGCTCCTTATGACAAATGAAGGTATTTACTGTGCCCGCGATAAGTTTGGCCGTACTCCAATTCAGATTGGCCACAAAGATGGTGCATACTGTGCTTCATTTGAAAACTTTGCTTACGTAAATCTTGGATATACAGATTATTATGAACTTGGACCTTCAGAAATTGTTTTCATGACAGCTGACGGAATTAAAACTTTGCAGGAACGCAGTAAAAAAATGAAGATTTGTACCTTCCTTTGGATTTACTACGGTTACCCTACAGCCAGCTACGAAGGCGTAAACGTTGAAGCAATGCGCTACAACTGTGGACGTTACCTTGCAAAACGCGACAAGGACACAGTTCATCCAGATGCAGTTGCCGGTGTTCCAGACTCAGGTACAGCACATGCAGTAGGATATGCAAACGAATCTGGAATTCCATTTACACGTCCTTTCATTAAATACACACCAACATGGCCACGTTCATTTATGCCAACAAACCAGGAACAGCGAAACCTTATTGCTCACATGAAACTTATTCCTGTACAGCCATTAATTAAAGGTAAAAAGATTCTTTTAATTGATGATTCAATTGTACGTGGTACACAGTTACGTGAAACAACAGACTTCCTTTACCAGAGTGGTGCAGAAGAAGTACATATTCGTCCAGCATGTCCACCATTAGTATTCGGCTGTAAATACTTGAACTTCAGCCGTTCTAAGTCAGAAATGGATTTGATTACTAGACGTGTAATTAAACAGTTCGAAGGCGACAATGTAAGCGATGAAACATTGCAGAAATACTGCGATCCAGATTCACCAGAATATGCAAAAATGGTAGAAGAAATTCGCCAGCAGTTGCACTTCACAACACTCCGCTTCCACCGCTTAGACGACATGCTAGACAGCACAGGCCTACCACACGAAAACCTGTGCACTTATTGTTGGAATGGGCAAGAATAGGAGAACCGTTAAAAAGCAAGCCGCAAGGGTTGCTTTAGGTTCCTCCATCGTTAAGCCCGAGCCGAGATTTATCGAGGCCAAGAATAGAAGAAGCGTTACTTCCCAACCGCAACCTTAAACGGTGCCACTGGTAACAATTCTTTAGAGTACAAATTAACAGGAGCTGGACTATCTGCCCACAGGTAGCGAAGCTCCTTAATTTTTGCCCCGAAACCAAGCTTAGGTAAGCGTACTTCTACAGTATCGTCACCAGTTAATGTTGCTTCAGCCTCTGTAATCTTTAATTCACCCTTCTTTTCATACAGAATACTAAAGCCATATACTCGACCACCGTAACGGGTGCTGTTCAAATCTGAAGTCTTACCTTCCACGTTGCAAGCAACAAGCGAAGAGCGACCGCAATTAAAATGAACGTTATAAATCTTTCTTCCGAACTCTACAAAATCTGCACTTGGCGCAGGCGAAATATCTGAATAGCCATAAGCAACACGCAATGCCTCCATAGCAGCACGAGTACCACCAGTACGTTTTTTCTCAGGGTGCAAGTCATTCCATTCACCGGCATCAATAGTTACAGCAAGACCAGCCTTTTCATCATTTTCAACAGCATCAGCCTGAGCCTTACGTAAATTAGCCCAACTACTATTAAGGCAGCAAAGGTCTTCGCCATGACCGTCACTCCAGTTTGGAAGCTGCATTACAACAAAAGGTAAATCCTTAACAGAATATGTAAACTTCTGGCGCCACAGATTGAACAATTTCAGAAGCATATCTTTGTATTCTTCGGCCTTCTCTGCATTAGATTCGCCCTGATACCACAAAGCACCAGCAACTGCGTGGGTAAAACAAGGTGCCAGCATAGCATTGTAAAGAGCAGTTGGAACCCATTCAAAGAACATACCAGGAGGACAATCCCGAACTTTTGCATCCACTTTCATAAGCCATTTGCCATCTAAACCGATGCAAACTCCAGAATCAGTTGTCCTACAACCAGTAACAGAAGAATTTTCAGAAGATGGAGTACCTTTCTTTTCCACATTGCGACTAACACTAGGTTCAATATATGTATCTTCAGTAAAAAGATAGTAAGGCTTTTCTTCGAACAAACGGATTTTTCCAAAATGACTATTAACCTGCAATCGAACAGAAATAATATTTTCACCGGCAACTAAAGTTCCAGCAGGCACAACATAACGTCTAGGAGGGTAACTATAAGTAGTTTCGCCAATTTTAGTTCCGTTTACATAAACTCTATCGGCATCAGTTATAGTTCCAAACCATACCCAGGTTGTTTTAGCATTACAAGCCGTAACCTGTTCTTCAGTTAAAGTTACAGTCTTTTTTATCCAGCAAGTACCGGCACTTCCAAAATCAATATAACCAGGAACAGCAATTTCTTCCCATCCATCATTAGATTTGAAATCTGGAATTGAAGAAGCAGCTTCTAACTCGCCATACCAGGAATTATTGTTTTCTGTAAGTTCCTTCTGTTTTGCCGCAACGTTATCATCGTTTTCAAAATATTCAACTTCTTTAAGATAATCAGTCTTACCCAACTCTTTCAGAGAATCTTTATTCAGCCAGGCTTGAATAGGCGACCCACCCTGACTTGTATTAATAATACCAACAGGCATCTTCAATTCAGCCGAAAGTTTTTTAGCAAAAAAATAAGCTGTTCCAGACATAAGTCCAATTGTTTCAGAAGAAGCACCCCACCATACAGGATTTTCAACAGAATCTTTTTCACCCTTGTAAGTCCAGGTAATAGGAATCGTAATCATGCGAATCCATGGATTTGGTGGCAATTCAAATTCTTCAGGATATGTAAAGCGCTGACGAGCCATTGGCAACTGTGCATTAGACTGACCTGAATTAACCCAAACTTCGCCAACATAAACTTCGTTATATTCAAGCTGATTTGAACCATCACTAATAATCATATTAAATGGTCCACCAGCTTCGCCAGGATTAAATTCTATTTTCCAGTTTCCCTCTGAATCTGTTACAACTACATTTGTTGCATAACGGAAGTTCATAGTTACTTCTGTTTCAGGTTCTGCAGTACCATGTATACAGTTAATTATATTTCTTTGAAGCACCATTCCAGATGCTACAATTCCTTTTACTCTAAATTCGTTCATCTAAGACCTCTATTTACAAATCCACTCACGACCAGTATTTTCATATTTAAACCAGTCAAAGTCAGCATAACATCGGCGCTGTTTATAGTCACCACCAGCAACAGCAAACATACCAACAATAGTACCAACAAAACCACCAGCAGCTTCTGTACTTAAAATACTAGCATCTACTCCGTCGATTAAAACATGCATATTTCTTTCATCAGGACCATATTCAAAACGCAATTTCTGATGTTCAGCTACAACTCGAAGAACACAATATACTTCTTTCTGCCCACCAGTCATTACTTCTTCTGCAACAATTTCATCTTCTGCATTTTCACCAGCAATTTTTACAAGCTGAAGAACAAACATTTTTCCTCTTGAAACAATCTGCAGACGATAGTTAAATTTTTCATTCTGGAAACAAACAATACCAGCGGCATCCCCTTCATCTTCAAAATGAGTACGAATACAAGTACAGGCTTCAAAACTAAAACCAGTCTGACGGCGGGCAACCATAGTAACTTCACCACATTCAGTAAATTTATCGCCACCATAAAGACGAAGATTTCCAGAATTTTCACTACAGTTTATATATTCAGGCTTTCTATGACGTAAACTAAGCCAGTAATTTTCCAGTTTTGGAGAATTAAAATCATCGATTACAGGGAAAATTACCGCATCAGCATCTTCATTAGCACGAGCTACTACACCACCAGTATAACTATAAGCATTTTCAAGTTTACCAGTTTCCCAGCTAACAACAGGCCATCCATCTTCCCACTTAACTGGGGCAAGGAAAGTTTCCCGGCCCATATTACTAACCCTTTTACCAGGTTCCCCATAAGGACGAGAAGCTAAACAACACATCCACCATTTATTATCAGAAGTACAAACAATATCAGCATGGCCAACATTAATAATTCCAGCAGACATACCCATATGGCGGTGAGTCAAAATAGGATTTGAAGGTTTACCTACCCATTCGCCATCAATAGTATCACAGCGGGCAACACAAACTGCATGGTCAGCACCAGTGCCACCTTCTGCGTGCAAAAGATAATATTTTCCAAAGAATTTATAGATATGTGGACCTTCTGGCCAAACACAATTTTTCAAAGCACCGCGCCAAATTCCCTTAGCTTCACCATAAAGTTCGCCAGTTGCAGGATTCAATTTCTGAATCCAGATTTCCCAGTTACCATTATATTTTGGCCCTTCCGGAGCAGGACGAGTTCCAGTGTACCAGCAAGTACCATCATCATCAAAGAACAAAGAAGGATCAATACCCTCGGCACCTGGAATAGCAATTGGATCAGACCATGGACCTTCCGGCTTATCAGCAGTTACAAGAAAATTACCAAGTTTATCAACCTGAGTACAAATACAATAGAATTTTCCATCGTAATGGCGGATTGTAGGTGCAAAAAGCCCTCTGGAAACTCCCTGGCCAGAAAAATCAAGTTGCTCAGGCCGGTCAATAATGTTGCCAACCTGCTGCCACCGTATTAAATCCTTACTTTCAAAAATTGGAAGCCCCGGAACATAAGAAAAACTGGAACAAACAAGATAATATTTGCCATTAGCAGCACACATAGACGGATCTGGATAAAAACCCGGTAAAACAGGATTAATAATACGACTAGCCATACAAACCTCTTAAATTCTAGTATACCGCATTAAAACGGAATTGTCAGTTAGGAAAAATACCTATCAATAAACTAATGTTTCTGCCGATAATAGAAATGAGGTATACTGTTCCCAAATGAAAGTTTGCAGTTTTTGTGCTTACATTTCTAATATTCTCAAAAAACGTCTGTTTATTATGATTATGGCAGTAGTCTTGTCATGTACTGGACTATGGGCCGTTACCTACAGATGGACTGGCGCAGCAGGAGATGGATTATGGTCTACTGCTGAAAACTGGGAAAGATATGTTAGTGATAATAACTGGGGAACTGTTGTATCCCCAAATTTTCCAGGGACAGACCCAAATGATTTAGTAGTTGTACAAGCTAGTTCAGATATAACAATTCAAATACCATCCTCACTTTCTATAGCAGGTTTTCTTACTTTTGGAACAAATACCGTAACATTAGAAACTCCGGCAGGAACACCGGCATCTCTAAATATCACAACACTGTTTGTTGGAAGTTCCAGTTCTAGGTATAGAAATACAGATGCCACCTATAAATTTCCATCTCTTTTTAATTACATACCTGATAACAATCAGGGTAGTATTGCTTTTAGCGGACCGATTGATGCCAAAATTGATAATATTGATAGTTCCTCTTGGACACTAGATGGTGCAAAAAATTCTATTACAGTTTCTGCAGACACATCGCTTACTATTACCAACGCATGGAATACTGGTAATAATGACCAGAATGGAGTATACGGCAGAACTGAATTAATAAATAATGGCACCACAATTGTTGCCGGAGATATGCTCGGAACACCAGAATGTATTGGCCCTGTAAAAACTGAACTTTCTGATAACGGGGCTATTGTTGTTGAATCCAAACTTAATGATATAACAACTGCTTATATATGGACTGGTGCAGCAGGCACTTCAGATATTACGACTGCTGGAAACTGGCAAAATAACAGGGTTCCTACTAGTTCTACAACAACAGAAATTATTGTATTTAAGAGTACTCCATTCCCAGAAATACCAGCCGCTTCCACGTTTCAAGTTAAATCTATAAACTTTCAAAAAGATGCAAAACTTACAATTGATGGATCTCTTGAAATCAATGGAGATTTTACACTTTCCCCTGACTCAGGAATAGACAGCAATTCAACAGGTACAGTGGAAAGCACAGGAAAAATTCTACTTTCAGATGATTATGATGCCAAAAATCTTACGATTAAATGTAACACATTAGATACAAAAGGCTCATTAACCTGCAAAACTTTGGAAGCAACAAATGCAATATTTAATAAAGATTTTGCTTATGATTCAAATACTACTCCAAAGATAACTGGAACACTGACCTTTACCGGTAATGACAATCAACTTTTTCAGTCGTTAAACGCAGTAAGTCCTGCCTGTGAAATAGGAAATATAATTATAGATAAAACTGGTGGCTGGCTTGTTTTTCAATTAAGTCCAGTCAAAATCACAGGCAATGTTACAGAATCAGTCACAGCCAATTATGCAGATTTAGTATTCACAAGGGACGTAGATTTAGGTGGTGGAACATTTGCTATAGAAAAAGCCTCTGTTGTTCGTTTTGACACCGATTGTACTTTGATAGATGGCAGTGGCACAAAAAGAATTATTACTAATGCTGAAATAAAAGGAACTGTTACAATTAATCCAGATTTAATAGTAACAGGAAACTATACAGACACAGGAACTATTACCACTGCTAATACAATTAATTTTAATGGAACAAATCAGGAAATTACAGCATCTGCAACTTCACAACTTAATAACGTTGTAATTTACAATGGTCCTGTAAAATTAATGTCAGATTTATCTGCAGCGAGTCTGGAAATAAAATCTGGTGCAAATCTCGACTCCAACTCAAATACTATTTCTCTGGCCGGCAATTTTACCAACGCAGGAACATTCTCTGAAACAGGTTCACTTAAATTCATAGATGATGCAACAATCTCAAGTTCAGGACCACTTCCACTTTCTATAAATGAACTTATTACCGATGACACTATCACCAGTGATAAAACATTAACTCTTAATACCGATATTTCTGTTTCTGCTTTGACCCTCAAGGGAAACGCCACAACCACAAATACATGGACTATTACAGGCAGTAACTCAATAATTCTTCCAACTGCATCAAAAAACCAGACAGGGGGAGATTATTTAATAGTTGCTGATACTCTATTATTAAAAGCAGGAACCTCAACTGCAGATGCGGGAACAGCTCATTATACATGTACAAACTCAGAACCATCATCAGGTACAACAGATGCAGATTATCTAACATTGTTAAATAACGGATGGATTCTTAAAGATCCAAAATATTTTGTATATAAATGGGAAGGCTCTGATTCCACAGGAAAAACTAGCTGGACTAATCCTAAAAACTGGAATACAAATTATGTTCCAGTAAAAGATTCAAAAGTTATTATTCAAGATGGGAAGTCAGACTATCCAGAAATAACTGCAGCTGATTCTATAGAAATTGGAACACTTTCCATTGGAGAAGCATCCTCTTCTGTTGCTACAATTACATTATCTTCTACAGATATTAAACTTACAGGAAAAGAAGGAGACACACCTGTTGCTCCTGCACCCCCACTTACTAACTATGGAACAATTATCTATACATACTCAGGACGTATTACAAATGGTTCAGACTTTATAAACGACGCTACCCGAGGTACTGTTGAATATAAAACAGAAACAGGAATTATTTCTAAAACATCAGCAGCCCCACACTATTACAATTTGAAAATTACCAGTGGGGCATGGACAAATACAGATACAGCTGCAGTTGAGGCAGAAACAGTTTCGCTAAATGGTGGAAAAGTTGGTGGTAAATTCCAGACAAGTACTACAGGTTCTGTTTCTTTTGATAAAGACACAGAACTTACTGTAAATACAGAACTGAAAACCGACACTATAAGCTTTAATTCTAAGAATATAACAGGTTCTTCTTTTGAACTTACAGTTCTTCCATTAACAACAAAAGACATTTATGTTGGAACTACTGAAACAGGTGAATACAGTATTACAAATACAAATCTCGCCACAATCAAAGTTAAAAACTTTATAATAGGAAACAGCTCTCACACAGGCAACATTATCATAAACGAATCACTTACAGGTAATTGTGGACTTTATCTTATAACAGGCGGAACTTTATCACAATCAAACAGCGGAGCCGCCATTTCTACAGTTTCTGGAGAACTTCATCTTCAAGCTGCAGGAGGAATTGGTTCTATCACCCCTGATAAACCAATTGAAATTGCAAGCGTAAGTGGTATAGTCAGTGCCATAAATACTGGAACAAATGACATTCATCTGAAAATTAACAATACAGGTAGCACAATTCTTGGTGGTCCAGATACCACACTGCAAGTAATTAAAAATGATGCTGCCAATGGAAATATAAAAATTTCTACTGCAGGGGCAATAGAAATTGGTGGAAACATTCAGGCCCCAAACGGAAATCTTTCGCTTTCTGCAGCAGGTAATATTACAAATGAAGCAAATACCTCTGGTATACTTGGTACAAAAACAACCTTGGAATTACAATCAACAGCATCGTCAAATGGCATTGGTACAGCAGCATCCCCAATCAGCATAAACACCGATTCTGTAATTGCTACAACCAGCAGTGGAAGTTCTGGCAATGGAATCCATTTAGTAAGTGCAACAACGAAAGATTCAAAATATAAAATCACTGCTGATAATGGCAAAGTCACAATCAGCCATAACGGAAAACTTACTGTAGATTCCACTGATCAAATAAAATCAACAGATGCTGACATTACTCTGGCTGCAAAATCGTACGAATTTAAAAATTCTACTTCTATTGATTGTGGCACTGGCAAAATGACCATTACAGCATATACTTCAACAGATTTATTATCTTTGATAGATAGTGACATCGGAAAAATAACAACCAGTAACACCAGTGAATTAATTATTGGAGATTCTAATCACAAGGGAAATATAAAATTATCAGAAGATACACCAGCATCTCCAGTAACTTTACCAGCAAAAACAACTGTATCTGGAACCACTGCAAATGAATTTATTAACAACGCCACAATCAATACAAATGATAAAGAACTCAACATTCAAACTCATTTAATTAATAATGGAACAATTACTGGTTCTAATGCAACTATCACTGTAAATCGCGATTATTCAGGAACAGGTACATTTACTGCAAGTTCAGACACAACTATTTTCAATCGAAATGTAGATTTATCTGGTACAACATTTAATGCAAATAATGGAACTGTAAAATTTAATAGAACTTCTTCCGATTCCCAGCACAAACTCACAGTACAAACTGACGGTTCAACAAGCTTCTACAAGATTGAAATCAGTAAATATCTTACTTGTGCAGGTGAATTCAAAATCAGTAATAAATGGACAAACAACGGAACTTTCACAGGAACAGGTTCCACAGTTCATTTTACAGATATTGTAACCGTTGACGGAACAGAAAATACAACCTTTAATAATCTTGAAATTGATGCTGGTGTAACTGGAACTTTAAGTTCAAATCTTACTGTCGCAGGAACAACAACTATTGCCAATGGAACAGGAAATACACTGATTCTTTCTGGCACAAACAGTTTTACTGGTAATATGATTCTTGGAAAAACTGCTGCTTCAGTAACTGGTGGTGAACTTACCATTAATTCTAACTCTACTGTTACGATTGCAGATGATGCTGCATGTGATAGTTTATCAATAACAGTTCCTACAACAGAAGTTGTACAACTTTTCGGTGCTCTTACAACAACTTCAGAATCACAAATAAACGGATCACTGACTATTGATTCTGGCGTTACAACAAATGTAAATCGGGATTTAAAACTTACTGGCGATTTCACAGACAATGGAACATGGACCGACACTGGAAGTAAGATAATTTTCAATGGAACAGGTCTCCAAAAATTTAACCCAAATCCAACAACGGTATATTTTTATATAGATTCTGAAAAATCAACTGGCAATATTCAAATTAACAAAAATTTCAAATGTAATGATGCCAATTTTACATCTATAGTTTGTGCTACAAATCCTACAATCGATTGTTTAAATAAAATCATCTTTAATGGTGACATCTCTGTTGCCAATACAGAAGAATACATCATAATCAATGGTAATTTAGAAACAAATAACGCAATTACAATCGCACCTCACCTTATGCTTAATGGTAGTTTCTCTGGAGATGGAAATGCAACTTTCAATAGGGATGTTTATGTTTTCTCTGATAATACAAATAGCATTTCTCTTACCCCAATGACTATTACAGGTAACTTAATACTTGATTCACCAAGAGATATTACATTAACTGGCACTATAAATGCCAATAACATAGTTCTCTACAGAGGAAACCTGAAAGCCAAAGCCAACAGTTCTCTCTATGCCTATAATGATATAATTCTTCTAGGTGCAGATTATAAATCAACAAATCCTCATGTAGAAAATGAAAAATTATCAGAACTTACATATTCTCGACACGATTTTTCAACAGTCGCTAACATGCCAGACACGACAGCACTTTCAGTCATAGACAATTTTACAGGTAGCTATCAGACAAACGAAAATGCTTCTCTATTTGCAGGCAAAAACTTCTATGCTAATGGTGTAAAATTTACCAGCGCAGATTCAAAAGAATGGTTTATTGATTTGCCAGATATCCGCAATTCCAATAACGGTTTTGCAGAAGCATATAATTGTAATACTGAATGGTCTCATGTTCGCTGTCATGCTACTACTCCAATTAGTGATGATGGATCAATCGTAAGACTTCCAGCCTATAACTGTACTGATAATGGAAACAATAACCATTGGCTTTTTGAAGATTTTGAAATAAAAGATGCTTACACAATTCGCGATAATTCAGTTTACGTGGAATTTAATCATCCAATTCGCAACATAAATAATGAAGTAAATTTAAATATCTCAGATATTAAAAACAGCGCTGGTGTCTATGAAGGAATATATAAAGATCCAGATTGCCAGACTAAATATGGAAATGAAGATGTAATCGCAAGAAATCCTACTACAAATAACTTCTATTTCTATATGAAGTCACCTAACTCATGGAAAACAGACGCAACAGGAGATTCAGCTGGGGATGCTAATTCATCCGATAGAAATGGTAACAAAATCATTTCTGTAATACCATATGTAGATTATAGTTCAAATCATAATGCTATAGTAAATGTTTGGGGAAAACGTCTTTCCGCTGATGCTGATAATGATGGAAATCTAGATTCTAAAAGAACTTCTGTCACCGATCACACTGGTCCAGTTTTACATTCAGTCGATATAGGCCAAGAACTACATGAAACTCCAACAGGAAACGCTTCTACAAGTCAACATTCTTACGATGCTCATAACTATATCGAATTCCGCTATTCTGAACCTGTTGACTTTATTATAGACAGTACAGATACAAGCAAGAACATTACTGGTAATACTGTAGAAAATATTCAAGTAACACAAGAATTTGGACTCATTACAAATAATTCAACTGATGGTTTTGTAATCGCTGGTATTGGTACAATCGAACATGGAAAAATTGTAACAGGAAAAGCAGGCACAGAAGATTCTTATGTTAATTCTTTATATCGAAAAGATGACCACACTATTCGAATTTCTATTGCGGGATATACAGAAGGTGTAGTTACAGATTATCTTGGAAAGACATATAAAAACTGGACTGGATATATTAAAGAAGCTGTTATTCCAAGCGGAAAAGCTACCATTCCAAATGAAGTGAATGAGTTTGTCATTGATAGAGCAACTACACCAAATAAACAGATCTCATATGCTCCCGAAAAAACAGTTGTACCTACCATTTCGGGTACTCAAACATGGGATATTTCTCGTCCTATATTTGCACCATTAAATAAAATAGATAACACATGGACACCTTATGGAGATGGTTCGCAACATGAAGTTATAGGTTATAACGATGGTGCTGGTTCTACATTAAGGAAAATAGAATTCCACGTATTAGATAATACTCCAGATTATTCTCAAGCTCCAAGATGGGTTACAGGACGTGGATGGCTAAATCTAAATGACCAGAATTTGTATGTACAAAATGAATCTTATTGTGCAGATATATATGGTGGTTCTAGACCTTTCGTAACTCCAAAATCAGACAGAACATCTGGTGGCTTAAGATTCTCCACCCTTGTAAACTCTTCTCCTGCTTTTAAATATGATTTAGGAACGGTATCGACTCCTTCTACAGAATTTGGTGCCAGTGCTACAGTTTATTATGGTGCCGGTTCATTCCTTTTTATTGGTTCTAGCTCAACAGAGCGAACTGTTTCAGAACCAGATAGTCTATATTTTGGATTAGAGTTGCTTGATACAAATATTTCATTGAAGGAACAATTTACTATTTCTTATAATCAAGATGATGGATTTATAACTGACTTAGCTGGAAATCTTCTGGAAAGCAAGACTTTATTAACAGTTGATAAAACACCTCCTTCTTTCGACTTTGTTTTAGCTCCTGTTGGACAAGACGAACTTTATATGGTTTTTGTAAAAGATTTACAGACAGATACAGATCATATTTCATATTTGGACAATTTAACACACGCTCCTATAAATATTACAGAAACTTATGCTGATTTAATGCCAAAATCTTTTGAATTATTCTCTCTTGATTCATCTGGAATTGTAAAATCCCCTGGCCCTACTTTACAAATAGATACATCAGTTCCAGCATCGTTTAATAAAATTATAAATAACTCAAATGGCCGTGAATTTACAGCTTTAAAACTTAAATTAAATAGAAATATAACATTACAAGATATTGAAAATACTTATATACGACTTAAAATTCCTACAGGTTATAACGCCAGTTATGATGCAGATACTGGAATCACAAATGCAAACGTAACTTTCATCCAAGATCAGTTTGGAAACTATATGCCTATATATTCAGCACATGCACTTTCTGATTTTGCCATTAACGTTATATCTCCATCTTATGCTTATGATGAAGATATGAATTATGCTGATGATTATATTATGAATGGACTTTATGAACAGGGAAGCTGGGCTGTTCACGATTGGAATAAAGAGCAAATGAACTATGGTACCTTACCTGCAAATCATAATTACAATGTTGTAACTAATATTGATGAAGATATTCTATGTACTGACCCAATAACAGAAGCTGATAGAATTACTAAAACAAAAGGTGCAGCAATTTTTCTCTCTTCAGATCCTTCAGCCAATTCTGTATCAACACAAATTAATGATGATTTTGGCTATGATTACAGAATTTGGACACCAGATGGGTTATTTTCATTTCTTGCACCATTTAATAATTATTCAGTATCCTCTATTAATGCAAGTGTAGATAACTCGGATCCATCTACTCAGTTGGAATATCAGATTTCAGATACTATCTCTAAAACTTGGGGTTCAAACAATCAGATAACATTCTTGTATGGTTTAACAGATGAATTCAGTGATCCTGTATATATTTATAATGTTCTTTCCAATGTAAATGCAAATACATATAATCTATCTTTAAGCAATAAAGTTCCCTTATATGCATTAAGACTAAAAAATCCTGTAGACATCACCTCCCTAGACCTATGGTCATTCAAAGTTCGAGGCATAAACGAACAACGTGGTGGCGTTACAGTTATGAACAATGTCATAGATATATCTAACGGTGAGGATGTTGTCGTAAAAGTTAATATGCCATCCTCTGGTAACTTAAACATTATGATTATGACTGTTGATGGAAATATTATTTCATATCTGAACCACGGCGAACTTACTTCGGGCGAGCATTATTTTACCTGGGACGGAAAAAATAAAAATGGAAAAGCTGTTGCTCGAGGTATGTACTTTATTCGTATTTCAGGAAGTGGAATTGATGAAACTCGAAAAGTAATGGTTGTAAAATAAGCAACCTTATTGAGCCAAATCAAAAAATAACCTATACTTTAATTATGTCAGAAGAAAACAGACAGCATACAAGATATGAAGAAATAGGACGTATTACAGCTCCTGAAATTTGTGCATTACCAGGTGTCCTAGATGATATTAGTGCTACTGGCTGTAAAATTCACTACTCATTTCCTGTTGTAGTAGATTTAGACAGTGAATATGAAGTTAAAATTTCACCTCTCCATCATGCAGATCAGCAACCTTTAAATCTGATTTGCAATCCTCAATGGGTAAAGGAATTGGATGGTAACACTTATATTGGATTTAAAATTCAGTATTCTCCTGATGTAAACAAATTAAACGCTTTTATTTCTCATATGGAAGAGATTTCTAAAGATCAACTTCCAGACATTATTTAATTATATGAAAGTTGCATATCTTCCTTTTCCAGAACAAACAGAATTACTTATTTCTGAATTAAAAACTCGTTTTAATATTACACAAAAACCTACAGCCAGATATGGCGATTTGATATATTTTGAAGATTTAGATTGCGATACTATGCCACTCCCCTATTGGGCTCGTACCACAATGCTGGAACCTTTTTTTCTCGATTTCAAAACTATAGGGGAAGCAGCAAAGTATTTAAAAGATATCCAACGTAACTGGGCACCATACCAATTCACTTGTTTTAGACGTGCCCAACTTATTCAGGAAAAACTTCCATACATCAATCTTAAAGAACGAAAATTTCCTGTTACTATTCCTCAAAGTCCAATCGGTCTTTACACTTTAATAGATGAAAACAGGCTGATTGCTAGTGCGAAGACTTCTAGTTTTTTACCAGCAGGAACACTTCACTTTATCGAAGATCATGAAAATCCTCCTAGTCGGGCTTACTTAAAAATCCAAGAAAGCCTTACAATGGCAAACCTTCTAAATGGAACACCACTACCAACTAGTGGCCAGCGTTGTTTTGAAGCAGGAGCTTGCCCTGGTGGATGGACATGGGTTCTAGCAGGTTTAGGAGCCGAAGTATTCGCTGTAGACCGAGCCCCACTAGCCGATTCATTAATGAAAAATCCTCTTATTACATTCCAGGCCCACGATGCCTTTACTCTAACTCCAGAAGATATTGGTCCTGTTGATTGGATTTTTTCTGATGTAATCTGTTACCCTGAACGTCTCTTGGAATGGATAAAGAAATGGCTATCAACTTCTCCGGACTTAAACATGATTTGTACTATCAAAATGCAGGGAGATATTAACTGGCCGCTTATTCAACAATTCGCAGATATCCCAAACAGTAAAATTGTACATCTCAACTATAATAAGCACGAATTAACTTGGATTCATACAAAATAATACAAATATCAAAAACTTAAATTTAACTATTTTCAAAAAGAAAAGGCTTGTTCTAAATAAAGAACAAGCCTTTTTTATCAAAACTTAAATTATCTTAATTATTTAGACAATCTTGCTTCGAGGTCATCCAAAATTGCAGACAATTCTGATGGTAAGTGTTTACCGAATTTTGGATAGTGGTTTTCACGAACGTCTTTAACTTCTTTCAACCAACCTTCTGTATCAACTTTAAGGATTTCTGGAAGAGTTTTCTTATAGTTGTCAGAAAGACCTTCTGTGTTCAATGCACCTTCAGCTGGCATAAGACCAATTGGAGTATCAACACAGTTGTCAACACCGTTACAACGATCGAAAATCCAAGCGAGAACGCGTGAGTTATCACCGTATCCTGGCCACATGAATCCACCTGGAAGATCAGGATTGTTTTCGTCTTTGCGGAACCAGTTTACATAGAAGATCTTAGGAAGCTTATCTTTATCCTGAGCAGCATTACCTACATCGATCCAGTGCTGGAAGTAGTCACCCATGTTATATCCACAGAATGGAAGAATAGCAAATGGGTCACGGCGGATTTTACCTACTTCAGCAGCGTTGATTGTAGAAGCAGCAGTGATTTCTGAACCTACGATAGATCCAAGGAATACACCGTGTTCCCAAGAACGAGCCTGGTGTACAAGAGGTACAGTTGATGGTCGGCGTCCACCGAACAAGATAGCAGAAATTGGTACACCTTCTGGAGATTCCCAGTCAGATGCGATACAAGGACACTGTCCAGCTGGTGCTGTAAAGCGTGCATTTGGATGTGCCATTTCTTCTCCCTTAGGAGCCTTGTCTTTTTCGAATGCAGGACGAGTATTTCCTTTCCAGTCAACCAAGTTGCCTTTTGCAGGATATCCAATTCCTTCCCACCATACATCGCCATCTTCTGTAAGAGCACAGTTTGTATAAATTGTATTCTTTTCAGCAGAAATAAGAGCGTTTTTGTTAGATTCAGCAGAAGTTCCTGGAGCAACTCCGAAGAAACCAGCTTCTGGGTTGATAGCGTAAAGACGACCGTCTTTTCCGAATTTCATCCAAGCAATATCATCACCAACAGTTTCAACCTTCCATCCTGGAATAGTTGGAATCAACATAGCGAGGTTTGTTTTACCACAAGCTGATGGGAAAGCACCAGTTACATATTTTACTTCACCTTTAGGGTTAGTAAGTTTAAGAATAAGCATGTGTTCTGCAAGCCAACCTTCGTCGCGAGCAATAACAGTAGCAATACGAAGAGCGAAACATTTCTTTCCGAGCTGAGCGTTTCCACCGTATCCTGAACCATAAGACCAGATAAGGTGTTCTTCTGGGAACTGTGAAATATATTTGTTTTCAACGTCAGCACAAGGCCAGATTCCGTTGTCTTTTTCGCCATTGTTTAATGGTTTACCAACTGAGTGGAGACATGGAACGAATCCATCATCCAAGTACTGCCAAACTTTTTCACCAGCACGAGTCATGATGTCCATGTTCAATACTACGTATTCAGAGTCTGTAAGTTCAACACCGTATTTTGCGATTGGTGAACCAAGTGGACCCATACAGAAAGGAATAACGTACATTGTACGACCATGCATACAACCTGTGTACAAACCTTTCATTGTTGCTTTCAATTCTTTTGGATCGATCCAGTGGTTTGTTGGACCAGCATCTTCTTCTTTAACTGAAGAAATGAAAGTACGAGCTTCAACACGAGCTACGTCACTTGGAAGTGAACGGAACAAGTAACAATTTTCTTTTGCTTTAAGTGGAGTTGCGAGACCTGCGTCTACACATTTCTTCATCAAGCGATCATATTCAGCTGTAGAACCATCACAAACAACTACTTCGTCAGGTTCACACATCTTAACACATTCTTCAATCCATGCTTTAATTTTAGCATTTTTGATTTCACTAACTGTCATTTAGCACTCCTGTTAATTTATATGGTCCTCTCCAAGAGAACCACAAAATCTCACAATAAATATAATGATTTTCTATAGTAAATTCAATTAAATTTTATAAATTAAGAATTTCCTTGTAGAATATTTTTACAAGTTTGGAAGAAGTTCTTCGTAATAGAATTTATCATCAATTTTTTTACGGCCTACAGTATAGCCAAGCTTTCTGTCAGCCCGGATTTTTTCACCGTGAAAGTCAGATCCAGCCGTAATAAAATAACCGATTTTTTTGCCAAGCTCTTCAAGACGCAAGCATTCAGTAACACGAGCTCCAGGATGAAAAGCCTCCAGTCCGGCAATTCCCCGTTCATAATAATTCTGTAAAACTTCAGGAAGCTTACCCCAGGAAAGATAAAGCGACATAGGATGAGCTAAAACAGGAACACCACCAGATTCACAAATAGCAACAATGGCTTCATCCAGATTAGTTCCAACTCTGTTTACATAATAACGACGCCCCTGAGCAAGAAACTGATCAAAAGCCTGCTGATTATTTTTAACAATTCCTTTAGCAACCATCATCTGAGCAAAATGAGGACGACCTATAACAGTATTAGGAAACATTGCATTAAAATCATCGATTGAAATATCAATTCCATCAGCCTTCATTTTTTCAATCATTTGAAGATTTCTGTTATCTCTATTTTTAATAAGATCATCAATGGCACTGCGCATGGAAGGAGAAATTTCTTTCAAACCAAGACCCAAAAGGTGAAATTCCCCTCTAGTAGCATTTATATTAAGTTCAATTCCAGGAACTAAAGTAATATTACACATTTCAGCAGCTTTTTTAGCCTCTTCTATACCAGAAACCGTATCATGATCCGTAATAGCCAGGACTTTTAATCCTTTTTCTTTAGCTTTATAAACAATTTCAGTTGGGGAATATAAACCATCAGATGCAGTAGTATGAACGTGTAAATCAATCATAAATTTAGAATAGCATATTTTAACCTGATATGGTATAATAATATGATAGTTCTTACTGTAACTTAAAGGAGCGATTACAAAAAATGCCAAAGGCCATGCAATATACAAAAGGTTCGGTTATTTATTTTGAAGGTGACCACGAGGACCGTATTTTCATTATGCAGAGTGGAGCAGTTCTTCTCTCAAGTACAGATATTGAATCTGGACTTCCAGTAGCAGAACAGGTAAAAGCAGGTGAGTTTTTTGGTGTAAAATCAGCTCTTGGACATTTTGCCCGTGAAGAAACAGCTACAGCTTTAGTTCCAACAATTGCAGTAGCCCTTACAGTTCAGGAATTTGAAACTTTATTCAGCAATAATAAAGCTTTGATTATGAAAATGCTCCGAGTATTTTCAAATCAGCTGCGACAAATACACAAAAAGACAGAATCAACTTTAAATAATATTACAGAAGATCAGAAGAGCGGAATGCTTGCAGTAGCAAAAAGTTTCTATGATGAAGAAATGTACCGTTCAGCCAGTGATGTATATTTAAAGTTTCTAACAAGATATCCAAACAGTTATGAAAAAGAAGAAGTAACAAAACTTTATGAAGATGCAAAACTTAGAAAAGAAAAACTGGAAGCAAGAAGTGGAAGACCACGAGGATCAGATTCAGCTGAAGATACCAGTGTTTCAAATTCTTCTTTAAAAGTATTTGAACTTCCAGCCTTCGAACGCTTTGCTAAAACATATGAACCAAATCAGGTTATTATTTCCGAATTTGAACCAGGAGACTGTTTCTATTTAATACAAAGCGGTAATGTACAGCTGGTTAAATGTGTAAACGGAACATCAAAAAATCTTGATATTCTTAAACCAGGCGAATTCTTTGGAGAAATGGCAATTCTTGATAATTCTCCACGTTCAGCAACTTGTATGGCAATTGGAAATGTAAAGTGTCTTGAATTCAACAAAGAAAACTTTGAACTTCTTATAACAGGAAATCCACAGATGGCTTTGTTATTACTTAAGCTTTTCTGTAAACGAATTTATGATCAGAAACGCCGCTATAGAATCCTGGTAGTAAAAGATTTACAGGCAAAGCTTGCAGATGTATTCTTAATGCTTGATGAAATGAATCCAGTTTCCAACGAAGCCGAAAAACAGAGACGCTTTAATGTTACAATTTCCGATGTAGCACATTGGGCAGGACTTTCCCCAGATGCTACCCGCGATGAATTGAACAAGATGGTATCACAGCGCAAAATTGAGATTTACGAAAACTATATTATAGTAAGTAACATTCTTGATATGAAACGTCTTTACGATTCCCGCTCAACAGCCCGCCAGGCCTAATCCACAGCCCAACCTGCCGATTTAGCTCACCTGGTAGAGCAGCACCCTCGTAACGTGCAGGTAGTTGGTTCAAGTCCGACAATCGGCTTTAAATTTTATATTATGAAATTACAGCACTTCCGTCAGGGAGTGCTTTTTTTTACAAAATTGATTTTAAGGATATTTTTAGCCCGCCAGTCCACCAACTCCCGTTCCGTGGCTTGCTAACGCGCGGCCTCCTCGCTGCGCTGCGGTGGCTGGCCTACGGCCACCACTCCATGGGAGGGGCAAAGCGGGATTGGAAAATAAAACAGGGATATAAGGCAGTTGTTGAACAGAAGGATTTTACAACTAAACTAAAATGCCAGCAGCAGACGGGCACAGCCCGTCTCCAGCATTTGTGTGGAGGAAGCTAAAAAATGCTATCGCATTTTTCTTAACGCTTCTCCTATAAGAGCACCTACTTACCGCGCACAGAGCATCTTCCCCAGGCTTATTCCAGCTTCGTCCTGCAAGGCAGGACTCAGAGCCTGTTTTCCCCAGTATCTGTTCACCGCTGCTCTTTAGCGGGAAAGGAAAGAAGGTTAAATAAAAAAATGCCAGCAGCTTCCTACTTTCCCGCTAAAGAGCAGTATCATCGGCGTAAGAGAGCTTGACTTCCGTGTTCGGAATGGGAACGGGTATTACCT
>JAZLKI010000107.1:0-2235 GCA_045597485.1 Treponema sp. | reverse complement strand
TGGAACTGTAATCCAAAGGAATTTCGCGAAAATTACGCAAGTCGTGGGCGAATTCCAGAACTGTTCCCGCAAATTATGGGGTTTTATCAGCTCCAGGGAGAAAATTATATGAGAAGAACAGTTGATATTTCAGAAATGTATGATTTCTTAAGAGACCGTAAGAACTGCTATTTTGTTTGCGCTGATGTTCGCAGTCTTATTCCAATTAATGAAATTTCTAGAAAGGCGGGAGATATTGCTTTGTCAGAAACAATGAAGCGCCTTTTAGATTGCAGTAACGATGAAGATGTTGCATTCCGCATTGGTCACGACGAATTTGCATTGCTCACAAACAGTACTGAGGCTGCTTATGCCGAAGAAATCCGCAACAAAATTCTTGCAATGAACGGCCAGACTTTTGATTTTGAAGATAAAAAAATTCCTCTTAATCTTTATGCTACAGTAATTAAACTGGAAGATGGATCTTTCAAGTATGCCGATTTATTTGGAACACTGATTGGTGCCCTTACAGAAGAAAAGAAACAGGTTTATAAAAAATAGTGTCATCCTCGGGCTTGCCCCGGGGATCTTTATCCTTTTCAATCATATTTTTGATAGATAAAGATGGGGATGTCTAATAAGTATAGTTCACAGTGTCATTCCGAACTTGTTTCGGAATCTCAACACAATATTTGGTGTAGATGCTGAAATAAATTCAGCATGACAGAACTTATTGGACAGCCCCATGACAGTTTATTCTTAAATTGACAATGTTAAGAGCCTTGCTGAAAGGCTTTTTCTTCCCTCGCGTAATTTTTGCCACTCTATTTAAAAAAACTATTTACGGACATAGCCGTTTATTTAAAATTCCAGTTCTCCCTGAACATACAATGGTTCAGCCTTAGTAAAAGCATGCATATAATCAAAACACTGGTTATCTACCAGCATGTTGTTTTCTCGGATAAAGGTGCGGAACTTTGCCATAAGCTGGTTACGATTGGGACTTGAAACCATGTAAGCGTAGCCAAATTTCTGCTGATACAACTGCTTCATGCCAGGGAAATCTTTATCGAAGCACTGATAGAGATATTCCCGGTCTCCTTCCCGTAAGGTAACGCCAAAGTCGAATTTAATGATTCCCTTTACGCCAGCATCCTTGCAGTAACCTAAAATGCCGTTGAGATTTTCTTCAGTGTCGTTTATGTAGGGTAGGTCAGGAGTCATCCATACAATAGTTGGAATTCCACGAGCCTGCATTTCTTTTAATACTTCGTAGCGCCTACGGGTGGTGCAGACGTTTGGTTCGATTTTTCGGCACAGGTTCTCGTCGTAGGTGGTAAGGGTCATCTGAACTACGCACTTTGATTTTCTGTTGATGCTTTCTAAAAGATCTATGTCCCGCAGAATAAGGTCGGACTTTGTCTGAATGGCAAGACCAAAGCCATACTGGTCGATAAGTTCAAGGCAGCGGCGGGTAAGTTTAAGCTCTTTTTCGCAATGCATGTAAGGGTCGCTCATGGCACCAGTTCCAATCATGCATTTTTCACGCTTGCGGCGGAGGCGGTCTTCTAAAAGTTCTGCCGCGTTCTGTTTGACTTCAATATCTTCAAAAGGAATAGGGGTGTGGTAACACAAGCTGCGGCTGTCGCAATAAATGCAACCGTGGGTACAGCCTCTGTAGAGATTCATTCCGTTTTGTGGCGATAAAATTGATTTAGCGTTTACAAAATGCATAAAATTCCTTTTCTTCCCGTCATTCTACTTTTGGCAGTTTCAAGGTCTGTCCCCTGATGTTTTTTCCAGATTTCCATATTCATAATACCGTAGTTTTTGAAAATGTAAGGTTCTGGTAAAAAGGCAATCGATTTACCAGTTTCCTTATTATTTTCTACAAACTTAATTCCAAGCAGGTGCCATTCGTAAAGATGAACCAGAACATCCCGAACATTTTTATCTCGTCCCCAATGAGCTTCTTTTTTGTTAGGGCTGTCAGAAAAATCAAATGGAGTGTTCATTTCTTTTTCGCTCAGTTCATCAATCAGTTTGTTTAATGTTGCAAAGTTTTCTTCTGATACTTTAATTAAGTCTTCTTTTGTTTGTGGTCTTGGCATTTTAGTGCTCCTTTTCTCTAGTTGTACGAATAAAAAATGAGGTTTGCGTTTTTTATTCGTATTGTTTATGCTCAAATTTAAACTAAAACCTGCTGTTTTCTGAAAATGTACGAATAAATATTGTAAATTCGATTTTTTATTCGTA
>JAZLKI010000106.1:0-9828 GCA_045597485.1 Treponema sp. | reverse complement strand
AAGTTCATTGAATACCTTCTGTTTGTTTTCTTCCAATTCTGGGTAAGCAACCTTGAAGTTTTCAATTACTGTAGCAGCAATTTCTGCCATAAAGTCTTTGTCGATACCAAGTTTCATTCCGTGGCGAACTGCACGACGAATTAAACGGCGGAGAACGTAACCAGCACCTACACGGTCTGGAGTAACACCCTTCTGGTCACCAAGAATGAATACTGAAGAACGAGAGTGGTCAGCAATAATACGAACTGACTTATCTTTTTCATCATCTGTTCCATAAGTATAGCCAGAAAGACTTTCAATAGTTTTAATGATTGGCTGGAAAACTTCTGTAAGATAAACAGATGTTTTTCCCTGAAGAATACAGTTTGTTCTTTCAAGACCCATACCTGTATCTACGTTCTGTTTTGGAAGTGGAACCAAAGTTTTTTCATCTACGCGGTTGAACTGCATAAATACGTTGTTCCAGATTTCCATCCAGTTTGCAGAGTCTGTACCTTTATTTGAACCCTGTGGTGGAAGACCTTCTCCAACCCAGTAGAAAATTTCTGTATCTGGACCACAAGGACCTGTAGGACCAGCAGCCCACCAGTTATCGCTTGCAGGAAGGTAAGCAATCTTATCTTCTGGCATACCAACTGATTTCCATACAAAAGGAGCTTGTTCATCACGAGGAGCGTTTTCATCACCAGCAAATACAGTTACAGAGATTTTGCGTGGATCAAGGGCAAGCCAGTCTTTTGATGTAAGGAATTCGTAAGAAAAAGCAATTGATTCTTTCTTGAAATAGTCTCCTAAAGACCAGTTACCAAGCATTTCAAAACAAGTTAAGTGAGATGGGTCACCTACTTCATCAATATCACCGGTACGTACACATTTCTGATAGTCTGTAAGACGAGTTCCAGCTGGATGTTTTTCACCAAGCAAATATGGAACTAAAGGGTGCATTCCGGCAGTTGTAAACAATACGGAAGGATCATTTTCTGGAATCAAAGACTGTCCAGAAATTACAGCATGATTTTTTGATTTAAAAAACTCAATATATTTTGAGCGAAGTTCATTAGCGTTCATAACGAACTATTATATATGAAAACAATGTTATTGTAAATTATCTCTTGTAAGTGTGAAAACACGACCTTCGGTTGTAAAACAGTCAGTTGGAGTAACTTTTATAGGAGTAAGAGTTATTGTGTCGTAATCTGTTACAATTTTTTCTACAGTCTTTTTCTTAACAGTTTCTGTAATAGTTTTTGTACCAAATTTCATGGAATAAACTTCGTTCAAAACAGAAGATTCAAAATCTGATCTAAAATAAAGAATATTGTATGCCCCGTTTTTACCGTAAGAATAAATACCATTTTCAAGAATTTCGTTAGCAGTTAATGAATATGTATATTCATCCATACGGAGAGTAACAAGCCCGTCTGAAGTTGACCATGAAGGTCCACGTCTTAATTCAGTAATAAAAGTTTCCAGTTCAGCATCGAGTCCAGTATCATTAAATGAACTCTGAATACTCATCTTTTTATACTGACCATCCCACATGGTATTTTCTTTAATAAGAAGGTTGATATCATCACGAAGTGTAACTTTAATTTCATCAACATTTACAAGTGCAATATCGAAACGTCTGTGGAGAGTAGAAATATCGGCATTCAACGCTGTGATGTAAATTCCGTTATGGCGAAGTTTACTATCTTCCCATTCGTATACTTCTTCTACATTTTTGTTACTTTCGTCTGTTACGTTATTATCGTAGCTAATCTGAATAATTTCTTTGTTATCGTAATCAAAATAAAGATAGCGGATTTCACCATCATCATTTGAAGTTTTGTACCATAACCCGTTTAAAAAAGCCCCGAAAGTTTCGACAGTTCCGTCCTGAATACGAGACAATTCTTTTGCCGCAAGACGACCGGCTGTTACACGAATCTCTTGTGCCAGCTGATATTTCTGACTTCCAGCATTCCATTTATATTCCTGCTGAATCTGATTTTTACTTTCAGTTTTAGAAGCATCAGTAGTTTTATCGCTATCTATAACTTCAGATTTATAAACCCAAACAGAAAAACTTTCGCCTTTAGACTGGGCAAGTTCATAAGATTCCGAACGTTCAGTCTGCTGTACAAAAACTGTACCATCACAAGTAAAGTCGCCAATTGAAACAAGACTGTCACGGCCATCTGTTAATGCCCAGTGATAAATCTTCATAATGTAATTACCGTCGTCGGCAAGTCCCTGGTAAATAAGGGCAGTTCTGTGATCGCCGGTAATATCCATTCCTGTATACGAGAAAGTTCTTGTTTTTGTAAACTCTGTTTCAATAGGAGAAAGACGGTGGTAATCTCCAGTTTCAGGATCAATAATTGCAGCCACAAGACAAAGATTCTGGGAGTTAGATTTACGAACAATAATTACTTCGTCATCATAACCGTCGTTGTTTATATCGATTGTAAGTGTACTGATTAAAGTTTCGCCAGCATAAAGAGGTACAAAAGTTTCGTATTTCTCGGATTCAATTGAAGAACCACGTTTTTCTGTATCACCTTCACTAACTGAAAGAGATTTTGGAGTTACAATTCTGGCACGAGTAAGAGACTTGTCTTTTTTTACAAATACTTTTTGAGAAAGAAAAAATACAATTGCAATAACTACTATTACAAATAAAAATAAAATCGGAACAGTTCTCTTCTTCATAATTACATAAATATAATGGGAAAATGTTATTTTCTCAAGTTATCCACATAACACTCAATACTTTACGCAAATCAACTTATCTACTAATATATAAGAATAAACTTGTTATTAATATAAAAGAGGTATATAGAAAAATGGGTGAAAACTATTTCAACAAAATCCCTTGGCGTGAAGCTCGTCTTCATTTGGGACACTGCCGTTCTATGGCTAAAGAAGAATTCGCTGACGGAGTAAACGCTCTTAAAGGCAAAAAAATTGTAATCGTAGGATGTGGTGCTCAGGGTTTGAACCAGGGTATGTGTCTTCGTGATTCAGGCTTGGATGTTTCTTACGCACTCCGCGAATCTGCAATTACAGAAAAACGCCAATCTTGGAAAAACGCTACAGAAAACGGATTCAAAGTTGGTACTTACGCAGAAATGATTCCAACTGCTGACTTAGTTGGTAACCTTACTCCAGATAAACAGCACACTCCAGTAATCAATGAAGTTCAGAAATTGATGAAAAAAGGTTCTGCTTTGTGGTATTCACACGGATTCAACATGATTGAAGAAGGAATGATTATCCGTGACGATATTACAGTTGTAATGTGTGCTCCAAAAGGTCCTGGTACAGAAGTTTACCACGAATTTGAACGTGGATTTGGTGTACCAGACTTAATCGCTGTACATCCTGCAAACGATCCAGAAGGAAAAGGTTGGGCTTATGCTAAAGCTTTGGCAGTTGGTATGGGCGGTTCTAAAGCTGGTGTTCTTGAATCTTCTTTCATTGCAGAAGTTAAATCTGACTTGATGGGCGAACAGACAATTCTTTGTGGTATGCTCCAGGCTGGTACAATCGTATGCTGGGACAAAATGGTAAGCGAAGGTATTGCTCCTGAATATGCTACAAAACTTTTAATGCACGGCTGGAACGTTGTAAGTGAAGCTCTTAAATGGGGTGGAATTACAAACATGATGGACCGTCTTTCTAACCCTGCAAAAATTAAGGCTAATCAGCTTTCAAAAGAAATTAAAGCATTGCTTGCTCCACTTTATCAGAAACACATGGACGACATTATTTATGGAAAATTCTCTAGCACAATGATGGAAGACTGGAGAGCTGGCGATAAAGACCTTCTTACATGGCGCGAAAACACAGGAAAGCTTCCTTTCGAATCTACAAAAGAAACAACAGAAGAAATTACTGAACAGGAATACTTTGACAAAGGTATCTTGCTTGTAGCAATGGTAAAAGCTGGTTGTGAACTTGCATTCGAAACAATGGTTGATGCTGGTATTAAGGAAGAATCTGCTTACTATGAATCACTCCACGAAGTTCCTCTTATTGCTAACCTTATTGACCGCAAACGTTTGTACGAAATGAACCGCGTTATTTCTGATACTGCAGAATACGGTTGTTACTTATTCGCAAATGTCGCAGCTCCAATGATGGCAAAAGAACTTATGCCAAAACTCCACACAGACGTTATTGGTAAAGGTTTGGATGTAAAAGACACTTCAGTTTCTAATGGCGAATTAGTAGCAGTAAATGCAGAAATTCGTAACCATCCAATTGAAGTTGTTGGACGTAAACTCCGTGCTTACATGACAGCAATGAAACCAGTTTTGTAATATAAATTGTCACCTCTAGGTTGATTATTTGTCACCTCGAGCGCAGTCGAGAGGTCCAACCCAAAAAGCCGCTACTTTCGTAGCGGTTTTTTTTTGAAACGCCCCATATACATTTGATACGACTTTCATAATCATATATTATATATATAGAGGAGTTTTTTATGAAAAAAAGTTCGTTGTCTATCTTTAGTATCTTATTCTGTTCTTTTATTTTATTTACAGGTTGTGAGAATTTCTTGAATGGTGCAGATTTAAAAGAAAACCTGGACAAAACGATTTCTTATGCAAAAGCAAAATCCTTTGATATAAAAATTGAGACCACAGCGCGAACTGGAAAAATATTGCCTGATGGTTATAGAAATTCCAAGGTATCAGATTCTTTTGAAATTGAATTTACTCTGAACGATGGATACGAATTTGATAAATTTATTGTTTATGACTCAAAAAACAAAGTCTTACTTGGGAATGATGTTATTAAATTCGAAAATCTGAATCGAGACTTTACAACATATACAGTTACAGCAACAGTTCTAAAGGAAGTTGAAGGACTTGTTATTAAACCAGTTTGTACAAAAATTGAGGACGATACACCACCTGTATTTGTAAGAGATATAAAAGTTTCTTCTTCAAAAGCAAATTATGACTCTGGAAAATATCTTTCTTTAGATGATTTTTCTGACTGGTCGGTACCAGGAAATGAAAATCAATATTACAAAAATCATGCATCGCATTTATATATTTCGGTAGATGCTTATGAAGCAGACAGTGAATTGTCATTATACGTTACTGAAACAATAATAAAAGATACTAATGGCGATGATGTAAATAAGAAATCTTCAAAAATATTAACTGGCATTTTTAATTCTTCAGATTATGAAAATTTTAAAGCAGAGATTCCTTATTCTTTTAGTTCTGTAGATGATGGGCTTGTTAAATTAGAGTTTACATTAAATGACGGTTCAAACTTTAGTGAAACAAAAACGGTTTACTGTATTAAAGATACAAAGTCTGATTTTAATTTAGCTGGAATTAATTTTTACAACGAGACCTGTGCACCAGAGGCCGGAGTTGCCGAAAGAAATCAGGCTGTACGTAATGTTATGCTTGCTGTTCCTGCTTTTTCAGAAACCTGGTTCAAAAACTCTTCTATAACTTGTAATTCAAAACCTAAATTATATTTTTCTTATGGTTCAGATTCAGAAAATCTTTATAAAACAGTAGAAATTCCTTATTCAGGTTCTGCTCAGACCCTTGAGTTTAAAAATTATTTACAGGATATTCCGGAAAACAAAGACACTTATATTGAACTTTCTCTAAAAGATGACTGCGATAATTTTAAGACAATTTCGGGAATTATTTATGCTAAGCCTGAACCTGCAGGATATACGGTACATAAAAATATTGCTCTTCCATATTATGCAGTAGTTATAAACAATTTATTATATTTTGATGTGGATCCAAGCATAGATTATTCTACGGATTACTTCCTTTCTAAGGATGAAGCAGGTACATCGTTCGACAATAATGCAAGTACAAAAATTAAAACTGGTTATTCACATGAATTCCATGATTATACTGATGTCTCTATAGTATTAAATTTATGTTTTCAGAATTATCGTAACAATCTTAAGGGATTTGTAAGTTCTCCGATAAGTATTAAAAAAGGTAAAAATGCACCGGTTTCTTCAGGGTATATAGATGTAATGGACAAATCAATTCAAGTTCCTGCAATTTCAAATTTTACGCAAACTTCAGATGGTCCAAGTACAGGTACTTATACCTATTCTATAACCCTTTCTGCACCTGCAGATTTTAAGACTTATGATAATTTATATTTTGTGAATATATCAAACAACTGGAATGATCAATTTAACTTTTGTGTTCCTTTTGAAAAAAATAGTTTAAAAGCCGAAGTATCAACGGTTTATATAGATGAAGAATATTATCCGGCAAGATTTGCCCTTATTGCTACAAAAAATAATGGTGATTTTAACAGGATTGATTTTAAAACTGATAATTACGGTTTTAATAAACAAAAAGAATATAACAAAGAACCGAGAGTCCTGGCTGGAGAAATAGATAACATCAGACAAATTATTCCTGTAAGGTTTGAATTTGACCTTTATGACCAGCCAGGTGAGCAATATGAAAAGGGAAAAGAATATGAATATACAATGAATCTTTATTATAAAATGGTAGAATCAGACTGGGATACAGTTAAGAGGCCTGCTGAAGAAATTAAAAAGTGGCCAGCCTTTGAGCCTCGCAAATATACCTGTAAATATATTGAAGAAGATTACGAGGCTAATATTTATGACCCAGGCTGGTATTGTGATACTCTGGAGTATTGTTTTAAAGATTTTAGCGACGGTGATTATGTAATAGCAGCAGAGACGGAAGACCATCTTGGAAATTATACCTGCAAAGTAATTTTTACTCTTTCAAAGAAATATGTTCCTAAGCTGGAATTAACCTCCTATACACCAGATGAAATTACTTTTAGTGGTGTTAAACCTGATAAGAGTCACTGGGCTTTTGACTATAGATTTAAGATTTTTAATGCTGTAAACAATACCTGGGGACAAGAAAAAGGTTCCTCGTCAAGAACTGAGCTGAGGAACAAATATGATATATATAAATTCATACTTTCCAGAACCCAGAGAAGTTCAGAGAAGTCTGAGTATTCTATTTACAACATAGATGCTGCTATAAAAGACTGCTTTATAAAAGTTTACCTCGATGATTATAAATATTGGGGTGATGATAGTGAAATTCAGGAACTTAATATCCCAGTTCCTATGTATTATTATATTCCAGATGGTACAACTTTTACAGATTTAAACTGTGATGTTAAAAACTATGTTGAAGCTGCAAACGGTTATCTTATTTACTACGACAGACCTGTATATATCCATACAATTTGCAGCAAAATTAATTACAAGAATGATGCTGACAAATGGGAAAAAATGTGTACTGATGAACAGAAGATTCAGCCTAAAGTAATAAAATCTCCAACAGGAATAGGTCAGTATAAAGTAGATACCAGTAACATTGATTCTGGAAATTACTATGTAACCATTATACACTTTGCAGATGGAGACACATTGATTACACCTGTAAAATACAAATATTAATAGGTGTAAAAAAAAACTTTTTAAAATCTCTCTTTCCCACGAAAACGTTTGCGCAATTTTCGTAAAAACATTATTATAAACCTATTATTATTGGAGGTAAAAACTTGGTAACCCTAAAAGACATTGCTAAAGAATGCGGAGTTTCTTTTTCTACTGTAAGTAAAGCTTTAAAAAACAGTCCCGAAATCAGCGAAGAAAAAACTAAGTTCATTCAGAAAAAAGCTGAAGAAATGGGCTACCATCCAAATATTGCTGCCAGAACCTTACGAACAAATCGCACTTTTGATATTGGTGTTATTTTTGAAGATAAAACAGGCTCTGGGTTCCAGCACCAGTACTTTGCCACAGTCATCAGCGGATTCCAGAAGGTTGCTCAAGAAAAGGGTTATGAAATGTCGTTTATTGGGAACCCTTCTAACAATTACGACTATTTTACCCACTCCCGCTCACGCAACTACGACGGTGTAGCAATTCTTTCCTGCAATTTCCAATCCACAGGAATTGTAAATTTAATTAAAAGTGACATTCCTACAATCACTCTAGACTATTTTTACGACAAAAAACACACAACAATTATGAGTGATTACGAAGCTGGTATGGTTGAACTTCTAGAATACGTTATTTCTATGGGGCATAAAAAAATTGCTATGATTCATGGTGAAGATACTCTTGTAACAAAACAGCGTATAAAATCTTTTGAAAGAATATGCAGCCAGCATGGTATAGATATTCCCGCAGAATATTATGCAGAAGGTTTATATCACGATCCTTTTACAAGTGCAGAAGCTACAAATGTTCTTTTAAATCTTCCAAACCCTCCAACCTGTATTTTCTACCCAGACGATTATTCTGCCCTTGGTGGAATTCGCGAATTAAACAGCAGAAATTTACAGCCAGGAAAAGATATCAGCATTGTTGGATACGATGGAATTATGCTTACTTCTATGATGATTCCCCCTCTTACTACTTATGAACAGAATGGTGAATTAATCGGTCGAACTATGGCAGAAAAGCTGATTGAAAACATCGAAAAAGGCCAAGAATACACTCCTACCAAAGAAATAATAACTGGTAGAATTCTCAAAGGCGCCACAATTGTTTCAATAAAATAAGAATTTTCCTTGCAAATTCAAATCGAATTATATATACTAAAAATACTACTACAACGTTTTCGTAATATAATTTCGAAACGCTGTAAATAAGGAGAATCATATGAAATTTGGTCATTTTGATGATGCGAAACGTGAATATGTAATTACAACACCTCGCACACCTTATCCTTGGATTAACTATTTAGGAACACAGGGATTTTTCTCATTAATTTCTAACACTGCTGGTGGATACAGTTTCTACAAAGATGCTCGTCTTCGCCGTATTACTCGTTACCGCTACAACAACGTACCTATTGATATGGGCGGACGCTATTTTTATATCAACGACAATGGTACTATCTGGAACCCTGGTTGGTCTCCTGTAAAAACTGAACTTGATGCTTACGAATGTCGCCACGGTATGGGCTACACTGTAATCACAGGTAAAAAGAATGATTTGAAAGCTGAAGTTACATTCTTTGTTCCTCAGGATTACGATGGTGAAGTTCAGCAGGTTGTTCTTACAAACGAAGGCAAAGCAGACAAAACATTCAAATTCTGGTCATTTGCAGAATGGTGTCTTTGGGATGCTCAGGACGACTCAAACAACTTCCAGCGCAACTTCTCTACAGGACGAGTTGAAATTAAAGATTCTGTAATCTACCACAAAACTGAATACCGTGACCGCCGTAACCACTACGCATTCTATTCTGTAAACGACAAAATTGACGGATACGATACAGACCGCGATTCATTCATCGGCCTTTACAATGGATTTGGTGATCCACAGGCTGTAAAAGAAGGAAAAGCCTACAATTCATTTGCTGATGGTTGGGCTCCAATCGCTTCTCACTACAAAGAAATCACACTTAAAGCCGGCGAAACAAAAACTTTGGTATTCGTTCTTGGTTATGTAGAAATGCCACAGGATCAGAAATTCGAAGCTGACGGTAAAACAATCAACAAAGTAAAAGCTTTGGAAATGATTGAAAAATTCAATACTCCAGAAAAATTTGCTGCTGGAATGAAAGACCTTAAAGCATACTGGGATCATCTCCTTGGTATTCTTACAGTTGATACTCCAGAAGACAAAGTTAACCGCATGGTAAACATCTGGAACCAGTACCAGTGTATGGTAACATTCAACCTTTCACGTTCTGCTTCTTACTTTGAATCAGGAATTGGCCGTGGTATGGGATTCCGCGATTCTAACCAGGATGTTCTTGGTTTCGTTCATCAGATTCCAGACAGAGCAAAAGAAAGAATTATCGACATTGCTTCTACACAGTTCCCAGA
>JAZLKI010000105.1:0-28753 GCA_045597485.1 Treponema sp. | reverse complement strand
TTTTATTATTTGAAATTCCTGCAGCTCCACAGGGAATGCCAGTTTCCTACAACGGTCATTTTTACTGCCGTGCAGGTGAAAGCTTACTTGCTCTTTCTTTGGATAAACTTGATGAAATCCGCAGACAAACCATCAATACAGGCTGGACTGCTGTTACAATCCCAGAAGCTACAGTTTTTATAGATGTATAAAAATCAGTAATGCATTAACAAGTTGAAACAGCAGCGAAAATAAAGGTATTTGTTATGTTTTTAATAGAAATATTAAGAAATCCACAAGTTGATTTATTACAACTAATAATTAATTGCTGTTTGCTATTTTGCTTGGCTATAATCGACATAAAAAAGAATAAAATTTATAACCATACAATATGTTTTTGTTTTGTAGTAAATTTCCTATATCTCATTCTTTTGCATAGAGATTTAGTTCTTATTTTTTTACTCCAGAGTTTTATCTGTCTGGCAGTTTTATTTCTGGTATATTTAAATTCTAAAAAAATTGTTGCTGGGGATATAAAGCTTTTATCCATGATTTTCTTTTGCTATCCATTTTTTGTATCCGCAATTGTTTGTTTAATTTCTGTTGTCCTATCGATTCTAGCACTCGTTGTTTTACGTAAAAAGAAATTGTATATTCCCCTGGCGCCTTTTGTATTCTTAGGGAACTTTATTGTTACAATGATTCTGTTATAACTGCCCTATTATCTCTACCCACGATCGGGCATCTTTTTTTTGAAGATCCAATCCTAATTTTACAACTAAGGCTTCCAGGCTGGCAGTAACGACGCTGGCCTCCTGATCTTCACTGGTGACTTCAATTTCTGCATAAGGCAAATTATTTACTTGCACTAACTCCAGGTGAAATTCCAAATCGGCAAATGTACAATAACAGGAATAAGCAGTTTTCACTTTTTTAAACCAGCACTTGTAACCGGCAACTTCCAGCAACTGGCGAATTACATCTGGCTGTTCAATTGCAGTTTCATTTTCTTCATTTATTTCCATTCCATCACGGAAGGTTTTTCTTTTAAGAGTAAAATATGCCCGGCGTTTATCTCCCTCAGTTTCTTCTCGAATCCTGATTACAGAAGGTTCACCGTTGGCGCTACGTTCCTCTCGACTGTTGAAGCGGGAATAATTTTCATCACTTTTTGTAACAAGAGTTGTATTTCCATCGTGAATTAAAACTTCCGGTGCAGCAGGCAAATTGAATTTTCCTTTTGCGGCAACACAAATTACATTTTCAAAAATATTTTTGTACTGCTCCTCGCTGACAGAGATTTTCAATTCAATTTCGCGACCCATAATTCTACCTCAAAAAAATTATACCATTTTTTTGAAGATCTAAAAACAATTGCAACTGTTGCTACCAAAAGTATTCTGCTCTAGATAAAAGTAGGTTTAAATTATAAAAGGGAACATATAGGAAATCTGCGTTTTTTTGGCAATTCTACCATTGTTTTTTAGAAAAATGCTCCCTCAGAAAGTCACCTTGATTTTGTAGGACTGCGCTCGACACTACGCTCTGTAGTTAACCTACCGCGTTGTGCGTGGAACTATCGCGCAGATACAAAATCAAGTCGATTTCTGCTCCGCTTTTTCTAAAAATATAATCCTCTGAATCCCCTTAATCCGTGTTCCTTTTTATAATTTAAACCTACCTCAAAAAATAGCAGTGCGTTATTACCTGCACGACATTTTTTTCTAAAATACTGACAGAACGGTCGAATTGAGATTTTTGTAGGTAAATAATATCTCTCTTTTCTAGTATTAAAGCAGCATTTTATGTTTTTCCTTACATACAAGAGTTCTGTTTCTTTGTTTTTGTAGGTAATTTTACGATTTTAGAAGCAATATATATCAAAATGAACAAGAAATAATTACCTACAAAATGTAAAATTTCGCAATCTTGTATGTAAACAACAAGGATTAATGGAATTAACCGGAGGATGTATTTTTCAAAAAACAAAGGTTGTAGTACTTTATAAATTAAACCTATTTACATTTATATCTGTATAGTGTATTATACTATACAGACTTTTATGGATTTAAATGACCTAAACGAAGAACAAAAGCTTGCCGTAACTTCAACCGAAGGTTTTATTCGGGTTATTGCAGGTGCGGGTTCTGGAAAAACACGTGCACTTACTCATCGCTTTGCTTATCTTGTAAATGAGATTGGCGTACTTCCTTCTAATATTCTTTGCGTTACTTTTACAAATAAAGCTGCAAATGAAATGCGTTCCCGTATCCGAAAACTTACTGGCGATAACGATACTGGTTATATTTCCACCTTCCACGGATTTTGCGTTAGCGTTCTTCAGGAAGATTCCAATGCCGTTTCTTACCCTAAAAGCTTTCTTGTCTTAGACAATTCCGATATTGATGCCATGCTTCAGATTATTTATGAAGAACGTGGCCTTACTTTGCGACAAATGACCTTCTCTAACGCCAGAGATATGATTGAAATTCGCAAACTTTTTGAAAATCCTGAATATTACAAAGACATGATTCGCATGAGTCTGGACGAAATTCATCAGAAATATCTTAATGCTACTACTCCAAAGGATATTATTTTTTACGGCTACCTTTACCAGGAAAAAAAGTGTTTTGGGCTGGACTACAACGACCTTTTAAAATTCGTACTTTATATTTTTGAAGAAAATCCAGATATCCGCCAAAAATGGCAGGAACGTTTGGAATACATTATGATAGACGAATTCCAGGATATTGATTTTATTCAGTATCAATTAATGGAAGTTCTTTGTGATTATCATAAAAACCTTTTTATTGTTGGTGACCCTGACCAGACAATTTATACCTGGCGCGGTGCAGATGTGCGCTATCTTCTTAATTTCGATAAAACTCATCCTGACACTCAAACTATCATGATGATGAAAAATTATCGTTCTACACCTCAAATTATTTCCGTTGCCAACTCCCTTATTGCAAAAAACAAAGTCCGCATGGAAAAGGAATTAATTGCCACCCGGCCAGCCGCTGGTGAACCAGTTTACTATCACGCAAAATCCGCCGAAGATGAGGCCACTTTTATTGTAGAAAAAATTCAGGAGCTTGTAGCGCAAGGTACTCCACCTGGCGACATTGTTGTAATGTACCGTGCACACTACATTAGCCGTGTAATAGAAGAAGTTTTCCAGAAAAAGCAGCTACAATACACCCTTTTTAGTGGCATGCCTTTTTTTGACCGCAAGGAAATTAAAGATTCCCTAAGTTACCTCCGCATGATTGCATATAAAGACGACCTTTCCTTTTTGCGGGTTGTAAATGAACCTAAGCGCAACATCGGAGAGCGCCGAATTAAGTTTCTCAAAGAATATGTTGAAACTAACGGCGGAACCTTGTACGAGGCACTTAAACTTGCCCTTGAGGAAGAGTTGTTTGCCAACACAAAGGCTAGGGAATTTGTTGCGCTGGTGGAAAAATATTCTGCAAGCTATTCAGGTATGCAGATTTCCGAAGTTTTTAGTCACCTTATGAATGAATCTGGCTATGAAATGGCATTGCGCACTGAAGGCTGTCAGGAACGTTTGGACAATCTTGCGGAGCTTAAACAATCCATTTATGAATACGAAACTTCCTGTGGCGAAGAATGCACTTTGGAAAATTACCTTGCCCATGCCGCCCTCTACACCAACGCCGATATTGGCACTACCAAAAATGCAATTCGCTTTATGACTATCCACACTGCAAAGGGTCTCGAATTCCCGGTAGTTTTTATTGCCGGCATGAACGAAAATATGTTCCCTAGCAAACGGGTAGATTCCCTTGCCTCAATGGAAGAAGAACGCCGCCTTGCCTTTGTAGCCTACACTCGTGCTCAGGACAAACTTTTCCTTACAGAAGCAGAGGGGACTGTACAAGGCTTTGGTTACCGTTACCCATCCCGCTTTATTTTTGATGTAGAAAAAAAATTGCTCCAGTACCAGGTTGAAGTACCAGAGCATCTTATAAAAAATACTATTCGCTACATTGAAGATTCTGATGCAACCCTTACCAAGCTTACAAAACTTGCAGCTCTTACAGTTGGTCAAAGGGTTTCTCACGCCATTTTAGGAAATGGAACTATCACCGAAATAGACGAAACAAAACACGTTTACACCGTAAAATTCGACGACATTCCAACTCCTCGTAAAATGAGTTTTAAAGCTCCTCTTAACGCTTTAGATACACAGTCTTAGTTGGTGAACAAAGCTTTGCAGATTCAGCACCGTCTTTTCCGCTAAAGCTGATTCGCAAATCTTCACTTCCACATAATTCTGCTGGAATTTCAAAGCGCTGAGTGTATTTTTCGAGTGGCCCATTATAATTCAAAACTACATCTGCAATAACTGTATTTCCACTTTTAATCACCATTGTTTTACCGTTATCTTCCTTGGCAAAAGTACAAACAAGGCAGTTTTTCTCTGTAGGACGAAGCTTAAACATATAAGAAAAATATCCGCCTTTTTTAGCAAAACGAGTAAGTTCATTTGGATCTGCCACAGATTTCTTTTCTTCCATGAAAGGATATGTAGTTGCGTTTCCTTCTGTCTGGGCTCCGTAACCAATACCAATACCTTCAATGAAAACTTCACTATCATCTGCCTGGAAAGCGGCCATCTGTTCACGAGCTTTTTCTCCTGCATTAGCTGTAAAAATCCAGTAAATTCCGTAGCGCTGGTTATTAATCAGATAGTATGGAGAGAATTTAAAAGCTGCAGGCCAGTCTGTATCTTTTAGGATGAAATTCAAAGTACCTTCACCACGTTCAAAATGACTGCCAATATCTTCCATAAAAGCAGGAACACTTTCGGCACCTTGAACCTGAATAATTTCAGTTTCCAAAGGCTTAAGTCCACTTGTTCCACCGTAGTTTCCAGTTAAATCCATGCGGATGCCACGTACAATTTTGTTTCCGCTAACATCACACTGAACTCCAACCTGACGTAAAGTCATATCTTTATCGCGGCCAAGTTCTGCAGCCAAAACTAAAGGACCATATTTAAAACCGTAAGTTTTAGTTGGGCTATCTGGGAGATTGTAAGCCTGCACTTTCATTGGCAAGTGAATTTCCAGCTTATCGCCATTGCTCCATTTTTTGTTCAACAAAAGGTAGCCGTTATCATTTTTGAAAGGAACTTCGCCACCGTTAATGCTACACTTCATATCTCCCGCAATCCAATCTGGAATACGCAAGGCCAAAGTAAATTCTGCACTACCACCGCCAACTTCAACTTCCCCCAAAACAAGGTCGGTCATTGGCAAATCGGTTTTCTGTGTAAAGCAGATTCCCTTTTCCTGCCAGCAAACCTTTGAGCTTGAATAAAGATTTACCACCAGAGTATTTTCGTTGTGGAAATAATAGCTGTCGCCTAATTTAGTAAAATTTTCCAATCCTGTACCTGTACAGCACCAGAAGTAGTTTTTATTTACGTCGATATTACAGAAAGTTTTGAAACATCCAGTTGCCATTGGCTGGAAATAAGCTGTCATTCCATCTTCGCCGTTTACAGAAGCCATAATTGCATTCAGGAAAGTGTTTTCGTAATAATCAGCATATTTACGTTCCCCTGTAACCTGGAAAAGCATTCTTGAAAGCTTAAGCATATTGTGGGTATTACAAGTTTCATTATTACAGTTACTACGTTCTGCATCCAGAATATCAGGGTTACCAAAGTGCTCGCATTCGCTGTTTCCGCCAGTAATATAAGTATGGTGATTTACAACCAAATCCCAGAAATTTTCAGCATATTCTAAGTATTCCTTTTCAATTTTTCCTTCTTCGGCCAACGTCATGTAACGGTTGATAGCACCTACAAATTTTGGGATTGTTGTATTAGCGTGACGATTTGTAATGGAATTTACATCCTTGAAAAGCCATACTTCATCAAAGGAATGGGCCGTAGCCAGAATGTGATCTGCATTTTTATATCCTGCTGATTTTGCACATTTATACAACTCGTACAAACAATCATTCATTCCACCGTACTCAATACCAAGTACACGGCGCTGAATTTCTGGGCTCCATTTGCTTGTACGGTTGTATGCCCATTCTGCAAAATTTTCGGCGATTGTAAGGGCTTTTTCGCTTTTTGCAGATTTATAAGATTCCACTAAACCGTTCATAATTTTGTGGAAAGTATACCAAGGTACCCAAGTGTCGCTGGCATTGTCAGATTCAACCTTATCAAACTGCAATTCTGGCTTTGCAGGGTCTGCCATTGTAGCACCAAAAATAAATCCAGTTCCAAGAGCTTTCTGACATTCTTCCAGGCCATCCAAAAGCCCTTCAAACCGCTGAGTTAAACTAAGGCCGTCTTTTCCCTTGCAATTTCCATAACCACGGGCAATAGCCTGAGCCGCAGCGGCAAGGTAGTGTCCCATTGTGTGTCCACCAATGCGGGTATTTTCCCAGCCAGAATAAGGTCCCTTTGCTTTATTTGGAACACCAGCTGTTAAACGGAAATTGTAAAGCAGACGATCCACGTCAAAAGTATTTAAAAAATCCACGTCTTTTTGAGTAACGCGATTGTAATAATCATCTAAAACAGTAATTTCTGCAGGAGTAAATTCTTTGAGATTTGTAAAATTTGTATTTGCCATAGCAATAGCCCCCAATAATACTAGTATAGCAGTAGTTAAACGTTTAACCTTGTTCATTTCTATTATCTTATTGAATAAATGTGGATTATGTAACTATACTAGAGTAATTATGTGCGAAAAATTTTATAAAAATGGACTTAATTTTGAATGTCAGCGCTGTTCTTTCTGCTGCGGACATTCTCCAGGATTTGTATATCTCTCTCACCGGGATTTAATGACTTTATGCAACCACTTTAAAATGGGCGTAAAAGAATTCGTAGAAAAATATTGCCGATGGGCAGACTACTATTACGGAACACAGGTTCTTGCTTTACAGGAAAAGAAAAATTACGACTGCATCCTTTGGGATAATGGCTGTTCCGCTTATGAAGCACGACCTGTTCAGTGCTCAACTTATCCTTTCTGGAGCTGGATGATTGCAGATAAACAAACTTGGGATGAATGTGCCCAGGAATGCCCAGGCATGAATAAAGGAAGACTTTGGCCTGTTGAAGAAATTGAAAAAAACAAACAGGCCTATGTAGCTAACGTTCCTCTGAAGAAGGAAGAAGTAGAGCTGCTCTTTTGTAAAGATAACGAAGATAAGCACTAACGCCGGCCATAAACCAGACAATACCAACAGACCACCAGATTCCCCAAACTCCAATTGAGTCGATTCTGGTGAGTATGATTGGTACAAAGAAACGTCCTATAACTTCTACAATTCCGTTTAAAAGTGCAAAGAATGCATCCCCAATACCGTTCAAAATACCACGAGTTACGTAAATAATTCCTAAGAATACATACCACCAGCTGGTAATTCTTAATGCGCGGGCACCCATATCAATTACATCTGGATCGCTTACAAAAAGTCTTGTAATTGCACGGCCAAAAATCTGAATAAGTGGAACCATTGCAGCTGTAATAATTACCATCATAAGCATACATTTTTTGAAACCAAGAATTGCTCTATCATTTTTCTTGGCACCAAAGTTCTGGCCAACAAATGTTGAAAGTGCGGCAGCTAAAGTCTGGTAAGGCTGGTGAATCAACTGTTCAATACGGCTTGTAGCTGTAAAAGCGGCAACTGCAGTTGCACCATAACTGTTTACTACACGCTGCAAAGCCATACAAGAAATTGCAATTAATGAGAACTGAAGTGAAAGTGGAACTCCAAGGCGGATACATTTCCACATCAACCCAGGGTTAATCTGTAAATCTACTTTTGTAAGCTTAAAATATTCATTTGTTCTAAAGGCATAAATTAAACACAAGAAGCCAGACAAGAACTGAGAAATGATTGTAGCAACACCGGCACCAATTACACCAAGTTTTAAGCCGAATACAAAAATCACATCAAGAATAATATTTAAGACTGTACTGAAAATTAAAAAGTAAAGTGGAGTTTTGGAATCACCTAGCGCACGAAGGATAGAAGAAACAAAGTTGTAGGCAGAAACGAAAATCAAACCTAAACAAGTAATTCTAAAATATGAAAGGGAATCTGCAAAAATTTCTTCTGGAGTCTGCAAAAAGCGAAGCAATGGAGATGCCAAAGTAAAGGCCAAAGCACCAATTACCAAAGGAACAACAATCATAATATATGCAGTATTTGCAATACAGTTTTTAACTTTTGAAGCGTCCCCTTCACCAAAGAAGTGGGAAGTTACAATTCCACCACCAGACCCAAAACCATTACAAAGCGCAAAAAAGAAAAATCCTACAGAACCAGTTGCACCAATTGCCGCAAGTGCCTTAGCACCAATAAACTGGCCTACAATAACTGAGTCAGCTAAATTATAAAGCTGCTGGAAAATGTTTCCAATCAACATAGGAACAGAAAAAACAAGGATCAACTTTACAATTGAACCTTCTGTCATGTTTGTAGTCTGCGATTTCATCTTCATATTTGAAATTATATATATTTGCAAAATTGTAAAATAGTACATTTCTGCACGAAAATTTTATATTTGTTTCCCCAAAAAATAGAAATTCCGTTGACAATTTTTTAAACCACCATTATATTATACCTCGACAGACATACTACGACAGACGTTGCAACGGCTAGCAAAGCAACGACAAACAAAGTATGACAGACGTAGTATTTACTTTAGTCGGAGGTACAAATGATTTCTATCAGTAGTGATGTTATACGCGGTTATAACGACACAATGATTTTGTATCTGCTTCAGAAAAAACCATCCTATGGATACGAAATTTCCAAGGATATTAAAGCGCTTACCGATGAAAAATATATCATCAAAGAAACAACGCTTTATTCAGCTTTTACCAGAATGGAAGCAAATGGATACGTTGAATCTTATTCCCAGGAAGCTGAAAATGGTAAACGTAGAACTTACTACAGAATTACTGAAAGCGGGCAAAATTATTACAAAGAAAAATGTGAAGAATGGAACCTTACTAAAGAGGTTGTAGAGAAGTTTATCAATAAGCAGGAGAAAGAGAATGGAAACTATTAGAAATTACTTGGAATCAATGTTCAAAAATCTTCCACAAACAGATGCTGTAATCAAGGCAAAATACGAGCTTGGCCAGATGATGGAAGATAAATATACAGAACTTATTAAAGAAGGCAAATCTGAAAATGAAGCTGTTGGAATTGTAATTGCAGAATTTGGCAACTTGGAAGAGCTGGCAAAAGATCTTGGAATTGAAGATGTTTACAATACAAACAAAACTGTAAATCGCCGCAAAATTTCGATTGATGAAGTAAAACGCTTTATTGATGCAAGCAAGAAAAAAGCTTATATGATTGCTACAGGGGTTGCTTTGTGTATCTCTTGTGTTACTGGTCCAATTGTTACCGATGCATTTAACATTAACGATACTTTTGGTGTTGTAATTATGTTTGCCATGATTGCAGTTGGAGTGGCTCTCTTTATTTGCTCAAAAAATGTTTTAGAAGATTATGAATTTATAGATCGTGAACCTTGTACTGTAGATGTTACTTATGTAGAAGATATTAAAAATCAGCGTCGTGAATACATGCCAACATACAGTATTTTAATGGCAATTGGTGTTTTACTTTGTGTATTCTGCTTTATTCCTGCTGCTGTTTTTGATGAACTTTCTAGAAGCCGATTACTTGAAGATCTTTCTGGTGCAATGCTTTTCTGGTTTGTTTCAGTCGGAGTCTTCCTTATGATTGTTGCAAAAAAGACAAAATATGCATTTGAAAGAATTATCAGCCTTAACAGCGAAAATACTTTTGGCGCTTACGATTCAGTAAAGAAAGCAGAAAAGAAAGGTAAACCTGTTTATAAGAACAAGACTGTAAAAGTTATTATGGGTGTATTCTGGCCATCAATAACTTGTATTTACTTAATCTGGAGTTTCCTTACATTTGACTGGCATTTTACTTGGATTATCTGGCCTGTTGCAGGTGTAGTTGAATCTGTTCTTAAAAATATCTATGCAGATGACGAAGAGTAAGGAGTAGTTTATGAAAAAGACAGCATATTTAATTATTATTTCAATTCTTACAATTGGTTGTATTATTTTTGGAACTTTTTACCACACAAAAAACATTAGTTTTGGTTCTATAAGAAGAATTTTTAATGGTGGTGGAATAAATTTTCAGTTTGATGATGATGAAAATTGGAATATTTCTATAGGCAATGACGAAGAAGATTCAGAAAGCTCAAAAGAAATTAAAGGCAACATTTCTAGAAGTGTTGAAAAATTTTCCAGCATAGATATTTCTGCAAATGTAATGTCAATTGAAATTGTTGAAGGCAGCGATTATAAAGTTGAATGTTCATACAATCGTGAATATTTAAAACCAGCAATTGAAGTAAAAAATGGTGAACTCAGAGTTTCACAGAAAATGCCAAAACGTACAAGAGGCAATAACAATGCCAGAGCTAAAATCTACATTCCAGCAAATACAAGTCTTGATAAATTAGATATTGATTTGAATGTAGGTGAAATTAAGATTGTAAACATTGAAGCTTCAGATTGTGATATTGAAAACAATGTTGGCGAAATTCAGCTCAAAAATGTAGATTTTGATAATATTGATGTTTTTACAAATGTAGGGGAAATTAATATCAGCCTTAACAGTAACATTGAAGATTACAAAATGGACGTTTCTACAGACGTTGGTGCTATAAAAGTTGACGGTCAGACTTACAAACGTTCTTATTCTTCACGTGGAAACGGTAAAAAGAAACTTGATGCAAAATCTAATGTTGGGGAAATAACAATCCGCTAAAACTTGCCGGCAATAGGTAAAACTTATTGTCGGCATTTTTTTTTATTAAGATTTAATACTTTCTACTGCCAGTGTAATATAGTCAGCCATAGACATTTCCTGAACACCAGCAACAGTAACACAACGATTTATAGGAATTAAAACCTTCTGTGCCTTAGAAGCCCCAATTGCATGAGCCATGGCAGGAGAAATTTCGCCAAGCATTGAATCTGCCATAATAATTCCAATTGGTCCAACAATGTAGTCGGCATCGCGGCAGGCAACAACTACAGGATTTTCGCCAGTAGCACCAAGTTTTGCGCCGCCTTTTAGCATAGTGGCAGTTGCTGCAGAATTTGTTCCAATACAATAAATTGAATCAATTGGGAATTTTTTTATCAATTGTTCAACAACAGCTTTTCCTAAACTGCCACCTTGTCCGTCAATTACTACAATTTTCATATGAACATTTTACTATAATTTCTGAAAAATAGTAATAAGCACTTCGTTTTCCTGACCTACAAGAGTTCCATAAAGTTCCGCAGATTCCAGGTAACGAAGGCTCTCGCTGTCTGTAAAGATTTGTGGAGTAGTAGTAACAGCATCTTTACCAAAGATACCGTTATTTTCTATGAACATAGTACATGGTTTTCCAGAGGGGTCTGTCCCCTCCAGCATATAGCGTGCAGAAAGAGTACCAGGTTTGCCGTACTCAGGGGAAAGGAAAACTTGAGTATCAACGCCACCGGCCATAATCTTTCCGTTAAAAACACCTTCGCACCAGCCGTCGAACATAATCATGTTCACCTGGCCTTTAGCAGATTTAACAGAGTTGGCACCAGTAACGTTAATATGCAGTTTTAAGATTTCCATAGTTCCCTATTAGTCAAATGTAAATGAATCGAATTCGGCAATTACGTTCTTTGAATCAGATGTAAAATCAAAGTAGATTGCACGCTTTCCAATAACACCAGATGTAATTGGAGCAGTAGCTGCTGTATCCCCTTTCTTCATCTTGAATTCAGCAATAACCTTACCTTTGTAATTATCAACTCGAACTTTTACAGTCAAATCTTCTTTAGCAGTAATGTTTGCAGTAACTGATTTTGGAGCAGCACTACCAAACTGCAAATAGCGGAATCCAACTGTTAAATTGCTTGTAATATCAACGATTGGAGCAGAAATTGTATCTACCTTATCGTAAACAGCCTTAATGTAAGCGCCACCAGCACCACCGTTGTAACCGCCCTTTGCACCGCCATAAATATGAACTGCATAACCGGCAGAAATAATTTTGCGGGCATCCAAACCGTTAATGTGAGCACCCTGTGAAGTCATTTCAACTGGTTCAGAAGCAACTGGTTCTCCATCTTTATAAGTAATTTTACCAATAAAAATACGGCCGTTTTTATCCATAGCAACATCTACAGGTTCAAGCATAGCCTGACGTGAGAATTCATCTGTTCCAGTCTGACGGTGATAGAAAACGTACCACTGCCCGTCAATTTCCATAATACTTCCGTGGTTATTTCCCCAGCGGTAAGTCATAGAATTAGTGCCGTCGCCATTTGGAATAATTTCACCACCATTAAAGCTGATGTCGCCACCCATTTTATAATCGCCAAGTGGAGATTCGCTGTATTTGAATGAGAGGAAGCCGTTACAATCTTCATAAACACCATACTGTGGCTTATGAGTGTAATAGCGTTTTGAATAAATAAATACGTATTTTCCAAAAACCTTACGTGGAGATGAAGCTTCAAAGAAAGCATCTTCAGTATCTTCCATTCCATCTTTAGGAGACCATGGAGCTATACAATGTTTTACAACATTTTCACGGATAGTTTCCTTTTTAATTGTAGCCATATCATCATTTAATTCAGCACAATATTGTTTACAGAAACCCCAGAAAGCGTAAACTTTGCCATCATCGTCAACTAAAATACCAGGGTCAAAAGCAAGTTCAGTTTTTACAGGATTTGTAAAAGGCCCTGCAGGATTTTTGGATGTTGCTACCATAATGCGGCTGCCTTTTTCTTCTGCTACGTACATGTAAAAAGTATCACCTTTCTGAACAACATCAGGAGCATAAAGAATAGAATCAGGAGATTCGTAACAAACCCCGTGACATTTCCAGTCTGTTAAGTCAGATACAGGGGCACTCCAAACTACCTGGTCTTTACCGCAATACTGAGTTTTTTCTGTATCATGTGAACCGTAAAGATAAACGCGTTTTTCGCCATTGTATTCAAAAACACGTGGTTCACCATCAGGAACATGTTCCCAAAGTGGCATGTAAGGATTAGCACCTTTAATGTATTCTTTCATATCATTCTCCTATTCATTTTAAATTATAAAAATTAACTAAAACTGTCATATACTCCCAATAGACATTTGGAACAGTCACTTAACGTTAGGGGACAGTCACCGAACGTTCGGTGACTGTTCCCTAACGTTAAGTGACTGTTCCACACCGTTTACAAATTAAACAAAAAATATCCGATTGCGAAACTTAATGGAATTGCCAATATAAGAAGGATAATTTTTACTGCAGGATTCGATTTTTTTTGCTCCTGCTGATCCAGTTTTACTTCGTACAAAGTTTTGTCATTTTCATCTTTAATTTTGATTTTGCTTCTTTCTGGCATATTAACCTCTATATTTACTCAAATAATTTACTGATTTTCTGGGCTGTGTGGCATCGATTTTTTATTATAAACAAAGTTTGCAATTGCCATAGAAATAATGATTAAATATCCAACTAAACTTAATGTATCTGGCAGCTGACCAAAGAAGAAGAAACCAAAGATTGTTGAAAATATAATCTGTGAATAATCGTAAATCGAAATTTTTGAAGCAGGAGCATGATAATAAGCAGCAGTTACAGAAAACTGGCCGCCGGCAGCACAAGCACCTGCGCAACAAAGCATAAGAGTCTGGTGCAAAGTCATTGGATTAAAGCTTACAATCATATAAGGAACGCTAAGGAGCATACTAAAGCAAGAGAAGAACAAAATAATTACTTTTCCATTGCACTTTAAGTAGCTAAGCTTGCGAACGCTGGTATAAGCAAGACCTGCGCCAACCCCTCCTGCAAAAGCAGCTAAAGTTGGAAGCATCTTAGTAAAATCCCAACTAGGTTTGATTACAAAAATTGCACCTGCAAAAGCCACAGAAATGTAGATAAGCGGTACAAGTTTAATTTTTTCTTTAAGAATGAAATAGCAAAATAGGATTGTAAAAAAAGGCGCCATTTTGTTTAGAATTGCCGCATCTGCCAGAACAATTCGGTCTATGGCATAAAAGTTGCCAAAAACTCCAACGGAACCTGCAATTGCTCGTAGAACTAAAAAAAGCATTGCACCTTTTGGAATTGCAACGCAAGCTTTACCTTCTTTTTTTACTTCCCGCAAAATTCCCACAAGAGCAATAAAAAAAGCTACTGCATTTCTAAAAAAAGCTTTCTGAACAAAGTGAATGTCTCCCGCAAGGCGGACAAAAACCGCCATTAATGCAAAGAAAAAAGTTGAAGAAATTAGGAAGATAATACCTTTTGATGTATCAGAAAGTTTCATTATCTATAATAATATCGTTATTCTGTAACATCATGCAACCATTTTCCGCTCTGTAAGCGCAAAAATCCCAGAATCCATTTGAGAATATCTTCTGTGTGAACACAAAGGAAAACTGCCCAGAATGGAAGATGAAAAAACAAAACTGCTGCAAAACCAAGTGGAATGGAAATAACCCACATAAAGCCAGTGTCCATAATCAGCGAATAAACTGTATCACCACCACTTCGGCATAAACCTACCGCAAAGAACATATTTGTTGCATTCAAAGGATAGAAAATTACAGTTAGATAAAGAAACACCTGTGCAATGTGAATAACGTGTGGTTCAACATTGTAAAAATGAGGAATTACAAATGCCATTGGAATAAGCAGAAGACCTAAAATCGCTCCGGAAACTCCAAGAAAGGCCGTAAACTTTTTTGCAAGGCTTCGTGCTTCATCAAATTTGTGTTCACCAATCATCTTACCAAGGATAATAGCAGTTGCATTTCCACAACCCATAAAGAATGTCCAGATAAGATTAGAAGTTGTATTTGTAATGTTAAAGGCAGCAACTACATCGGTTCCTGCATGACCGAAAATTGAACTTTGCATTGAAGCACCAATTCCCCACAAACTTTCGTTTAGTAATACAGGCACAACAATTTTTAAGAAGCGGGCAAAGAACCCTGGCTGTCTGCGGAAGTAGCCTGCCAAAGTTGTAGTAAATTCGTACTTGCGGGCATAACTTATAAAGATGATTAAGGCACACTCCACAACACGGGCAATGTCTGTAGCTACAGCGGCACCAATGATTCCATGAGGAGCAAACACTACCAGACTTCCAAACTTAAGTCCAAAAATCAGGAAGTAATTAAAAAGGCCGTTTATTACTACCGAAATAGCTGTTACAACCATTGGAAGGCGCACGTGCTCGGTGCTGCGGCAGCCGTTGGCAAATGCAAAAGCAATACCGGTAAAAATGTAACTTGGTGCTACATAGCGGAGGTAAACTGCGCCCCGGGAAATTACTTCAATGTCGCTGGAGTAGATGCGCAGGCAGGCTTCTGGCAAAACCAGTGCTGCAAATGTAAAGATTAAAGAAACTATAATTGAAAATGCCAGAGTTATTCCGACAGTTCTGTGAACCCCTTCTAAATCCTTTTTACCCCAATACTGGGTAATAAAGATTGAACCGCCGGAAACAACTCCGAACATCATAACTTGCATTACAAAGAACAGCTGATTTGCAAGTCCAACTGCTGCAATATCAACTGCACCAAGCTGGCCCACCATAATGGTGTCCAGCATGTTTACAAAAGAACCTAAGAAGTTCTGCAAAATAATCGGAAGTGCTATTTTAAATAAACTAGAAAAAAATCCCATACGACTATTATGCATTTTTATGCCGATTAGAACAATCTCATTAAATCTTCAATAGTTTCTCTTCTGCGAATCTGTTTAACGCTTCCATCCTTGCAAATTAAAACTTCTGCAGGACGAGGGCGGCTGTTGTAAGTTGAACACATGCTCCAACCGTAAGCACCAGTATCCAAAAGGCAGGCAAGGTCGCCACGTTTAATTTCTGGCAATTTACGAGCCTTAGCAAGAATATCTCCAGATTCACAAATGTTACCAGTAACAGTCTGTTCAATAAGATTATCACGGGCAACAACTTTACCGTCGCGAATAACTTCAACATCATGCCAGCTGTCATACATACTTGGACGAACAAGAACGTTCATACCAATGTCAGTGCCGGCAAAAATATTTCCGCTGTTTTCTTTTACAGCATGAACACGACCAAGAATTACGCTACCTTCAGCAACACAGAAACGGCCTGGTTCAGATTTAAACAAAGGAACACTGCCATATTTTGCAACAAAGTCGTCCAAAATTGGTTCAAGGTTCTTTTTGAAATCTTCCATAGGGAAATCTTTTTCATCATCTAATTTGTGATATGGAATTCCGTAACCACCGCCAAAGTCAATAAATTCAAGACCTGGGAAGTTTTCTGCTGCAATGCGCAAAAGATTTGTAACAGCATCCAAATATGGCTGAGGATCCATAAAACAAGAACCAATGTGCTGATTAATTCCAGCAATTTTAATGTTGTATTTCTTTGTAATTTCAAAAATCTGAGGAATAAAATCTTCTGAAATACCAAATTTTGTTTTTTTACCGCCAGTAACAACCTTTTCGTGGTGGCCAGCCCCTACTCCAGGGTTAATACGAACAGCACAACAACGGCCTCTGTCATCTGCACTAAGACCAAGGGATTCGCACACCTGGCCATAAAGTTCAAGCTGAGCAAGGCTGTCCAAAGAAGTCATAATTCCATTGTGGATTGCGTATTCAAGTTCTTCTTCTGCAACATTGTTTGGAATAAAGAAAATACGTTCCTCTGGAAAACCTGCAGCTAAAAGCATTTCAATTTCACCAACACTCATTGCATCACAATTGTTGCCTTCTTCCAAAGCAAGCTTAAGAATGTTGATATTTGTATTTGCCTTTACAGAATAGTTAGCAGTATAAGGATATTTTGTAATAACCTGTGAAACCTTATGCATGCGGTCACGAAGGATTTCTTCGTTGTAAACATAAAGAGGAGTCCCATAAGTTTTTACAATATCTTCAGGGTTGTTGCCCTTAAAGAAATCTACCTTTTCAATAAAAGAATTCATTTTATCTCCTGACTAGAGCAAGTGAGCTCTGATTTCGTCACCACTTAATGGTGAAAGGTAAGCAGGTGCTACATCAAATACAGTTTTACAACCTGTCTGACCTTCTTTGTTCATTCTATAAATGGCACGTGCAAATGCAATAATTACAGATGATGTGAAAGCTGGGTTTGAGTCCAATTTAAGGCTGTATTCAATAACATTGTTGAATTCTTTGTCCCAGCCAGTTTTACCTGTGCGGAATACAAATCCACCGTGTGGAATACCTGAATGGTCACGGAGCAATTCTTCTTCGCTGATAAAGTGAACTGTTGTATCATAATCAGAGAAGTAGTTTGGCATTTCTTTAATTTCTTTTTCGATTCTAGCCTTGTCTGCACCTTCTTCTGCTACAACAAAACATTCACGAGTATGCTTCTGACGAGTTGTAAGTTCAGGATTTTCACCAGCACGAACTGATTTTAAAGCTGATTCTACAGGGATAGTATACTGTTTACCATTTTTTACGCCTTCAATACGACGGATAGCATCTGAGTGACCCTGGCTAACACCTTTTCCCCAGAAAGTATAATCTTTACCATCTGGAAGGATACAGTTTCCATAAAGACGAGCAATACTGAACATTCCTGGATCCCAACCACAGCTGATAAGAGCAATGTGTCCGTTATCTTTTGCAGCTTTATCAACATTTGCAAAGTGTTCTGGAATACGAGCATGAGTATCGAAACTGTCAATTACGTTGAAATATTTTGAATATTCAGGAGTCTGTTCTGGAAGATCTGTAGCACTACCACCACAAAGAACAAGAACATCTACTTCATCCTTGTGTTTTTCAACATCTGCAACATTGTAAACTGGAACACCAGCTGTAAGAAGTTTTACTGTAGATGGATCACGACGTGTAAATACTGCAGTAAGTTCCATATCAGGATTGTTTTTAACAGCGCATTCAACACCTTTTCCAAGATTACCATAACCTAAAATACCAATTTTCATATCTTTACCTCCAATACGCCGGTTATATTTCCAGCGTTATGATTTTGTTTTTTAGTGCCTCTTTTAATACAGTGACAAGATTTTTCTGACCAGAATAAAGTGCAGTATCGTGAACGTCACCTGTGTATTCCCCAGTAAGAACATAAGCAGAATCAGAAATAAAACGAAGCTGACCATCTTCAATTTCAGTTTCGTAAATCTTTGCTCCTTCCAGAGAAAAACCTTTTGTAATAATTACAACCTTCTTTCCAGATTTAATCAGCTTTTGTAAATCTGCTACCAGAGATTGAAGAATTTCTGCCTGAGCCATGATGTAGAGCCGCTGTTCTGTTACAGAAATCATCTGGCGAAGTTTATTACGGATATTTTGAGCGCCAACAATTGTAATGTAGCCCTCGTGATTTTGAACTTTTGCTGGAGCGTGAGAGTTTAAATATTCAGCCTTGCGAGAAAAATCTTCCAGCATATTTTTTGTAAATTGATTAACAGGGACTGGAGTGTATTTGGTAACTTCACCTTCCAAAAGGTAAGCGCCACCTTTATCTACCAGACTGTTGATTGATGCATAAACATTAGAACGGGAAATGCCGGTGTCTTTAGCAACTTCATAACCACTCATTTCACCATGATTAAGCAAAGAAACATAAATCTGAGCTTCCTGATGAGTAAGACCGAATGAGCATAAATTGTTGATAAATAAAGTATCTTCCATAGAAGAATGCCCCTTACACCGCGCCATTGCATTTATTAAGTTTTAGTAGTTCTTTTTAGTACTACTTTTGTAAAATATACAAAAGATTTTGAAGATTGTCAAATTTTCCTTGGAAAAATTATTAACACTGAAGGACACTACGGGACAGTCACCGAACGTTCGGTGACTCTCCCCTGACGTTTAGTGACTGTTCCTCACTGTTATTTTAAATAAAAAACGTAACCAGCAACCCCACCGCCATAAATGGTATAAACGGAAAGGCAACCCTACCAACCTTGCGCCTCATCACCACAAGTGCAAGAACAGATTCCACCAACACGCAAATTGGAAGCAGCTTTGGTACCAGCAACATCCCCTGGAAAAGCCCAAAATACACATCTCCCATGCCAAGGTTTCTTTTGGAAATTACCCTTACAATGTAGTAAAAAGTTCCAAAGAGCAAACTTGAAAGAAAGTAAACCCAGATTCCTCGCCAGTTGAAAATTAAATGCACAATCGCAACTACAAGAATGGAAAACCATTGTATCCAGTTGGTAATTTTCATTCTGCGCAAATCTTCCAGAGATTGAAGTGTGGAAAAGAGAATTAGAATTATTAATAGAACAAGTTTGTATAAAGTCATATAAAATAGCACAAAAGTGACAGAGCCCTAACGTTGGGTGACAGTCACCCAACGTTAGAGCTCTGTCCCCCATATGTTAATTACTCCACTATTTGTTATTTCCAGTGCTGATTTTTTTAATCCATTTTTCGCTTTTTAATCTGAACACACACCATACAGTTTTAATAATCTGGTCAGATTTAAGACAAACGTAAATCCAGAAAGCAGGCCACTTAAAAACAAAGCCAGCAAGAATACCAAGCGGAATTGAAACTACCCAAAGAAATACATTATCTGTAAGCATAAGCATTTTTGTATCTCCGCCACCACGAAGAACACCTTTTGTCATAATGCTGTTTGTAGCCTGGAAAATAATAATAATACAGATAGCGGCCATCAACTGTTTTGCAATATCCACAGTTTCCAGGCTAACGTTATAAGTTCCAATAATAGGATTGCTGGCAATCAAAATGAAGATTGCAGAAATTGTACCTAAAGCAAATCCAAGGCCCAGGAACATCCATCCCTGCGACATAGTTTTTTCTTTATCTCCAGAACCAAGGGTCTGTCCCGTCACAATCGCACCAGCCTGGCTTACCCCCTGAATAACAACAGTACTAAGCTGCTGAGTTACACTTGTAATAGCATTAGCCGCAACAAAAGTAGCCCCAAGCCGTCCAATTACCATAGCAACAGAGTTATTACCAAAAGCCAGAATAGCATCGCTTACAAGAACCGGAATACAAATTCTAAAATATTCCCCGAATAAAGAGTTAGTGTTCATAAGCAAATCTTTAATTCGGAAATTAATTTTATTGTCCTTAAAAAAGAGGTAACCGCAGATTATAGCAGCCTCGAAAATTCTGGCAACTAAAGTTCCAATAGCGGCACCGGCAACTTCCATACGTGGAGCACCAAAATGCCCGAAAATAAAAGCATAGTTGGCCCCAAGATTCACAAAAAAAGCACCAATCGAAACATAAAGTGGCAGCTTCACCTGACCAACACTACGCAAAACGATTGTAGAAACCAACGAGCTTCCTAAAAAGAAGTAAGTCAAAACTGACCATTTAAAATAAACACTACCCAACTCAATTATGCGGGCATCCTGAGTGTAAGTTCGCATCAGCCAATCTGGAATAAAAAGAGTTAAGATTGCAAACACACTCGCTAGAATAATTGCCAGGCGCAGCATAAGGCACACAGTCTGTTTTAAGGCTTTAGAAGCAGCTTCTTCCTGCCCGTTAGCGGCCTTTTTCATACCCCAGTAACGAGACACCAAAACCGAAGCCCCCATTCCAAGGCCCATACAAAAAATGTGGTAAATGCTTATAAAAGTATTTGCAAGAGATGTAGCAGAAAGTGCCGATTCACCAAGGTTTCCTACCATGATGGTATCCAGCATATTTACGCCAATAGTGATTAAACTTTGAAGAGCAATAGGTAAAGCTAAACCGAATACTTTTTTATAAAATGCAGGTTCTTTTTGAAATAGTTTCATTAAGATGATTATAGCCTACAATCCCAAAAAAAACGAGCCTAACGAATTGTAAAACTGCCCCCAACTACAAGTGTAAAAGATCTGTAATTCGCACCGCTAGGCTGATCTTCTGCCTTTGAAATTGGTTCAAAATAAAAGTCGTGGTACAAATCGCCATAATCTTCCATACCAAAAATAGAAGAAAAGCTCATAAAAATGCTGATTTTTGAATTAATTTTATAAGATGGCTCAATTTCAACTTTGAATTTAGAAAAATAACCGCTCTGAATTTCTACATAGTGAGTATTAGGATTGCTAACCCGGTGATGAGTGTCCATAGAATACATGTAGGTAAAAGGCGCAATTTTAAAGGATGATTTTAACCCGAATTTTTCGGTAAAGTTATATCCCGCTTCCCAACCTGTAAACACAAACACACTGTGGCGAAAGTAGTCAATCTGGGCAATTTTTTTAGCCTTTCTTGCCAGTGCGTTATCCCACGAAACGTCGTAGTCTCTAGGTTCCTTTGCATATTCATAACCACCGTACCAGCCATAACCGTCGTGGGCCTTGTATTCGTTATAATGATATTCAGCCTGCAATACCGGGCTTAGGGAAAGGCCGTTCGCAAGGTGGAAAGCATAGCCTAGTTCCAGTGCCCCGGAAAAATCGTAAACTGTGTCGCACTTGCTAATAGAAAAAGTTTTTTTTAATCCAGAAAGATTCCAGTCCGAATCGAACATTGAACCAGCTTGCATTGGAATAGCGGCAACTAAATCTGTATTTACAAAAAAGTCACTAGCATTAAAAGAAAGAATAAAACCTTCAACAGGAATAATATCCTGATTCCATTCCAATTCACTGACTTTTGTTTGAGTATTATTTAAATAAATAGATTTAGAAATTTCCGAATTTTTTGCGCCAGAATAAACCCTTACATCAAAGCCCACCTGGCAAACCCCATAAGAGATTGCAAAAAAGTAAATTAAAAAAGAATAAAAAACCCGTTTCACACGCCACCAAAAAAACAGCACGCAGGAAACCTGCGTGCTGTTTTATAATGAATATTTATTTAGAACTAAAAATTAGTCGTCCCATTCAATAACTTCATCTTCATGCAAAATGTATGGAAGCTGGATTGAGCCTGTAAGAGAAGACTTTGAATAAACAGATGCATAGAATCCCATTTCTGTCTGAACTGGTCTATTCAAATTAGTTGCACTCCAAGAAGCAGGAACTGTTACAGTTGAAACACTTCCTGTAACTGTAAGAGGTGTTGAATTTGGTTTTATCTGGCCTGTCTTAACTTTTTCTGTTCCGTTTTCTTTAGCTTCCTCTTTTGGATTTTCAGAAACATTCTCTTCCCTATAATATTTTACAGAATACTTACCTGTAGGTTTATTTTCATTATTAAGTTCTGCTACTACTTCAATAGCAACCTTTATTATACCATTTGAATCTGGAGTTAATCCGTTAATTTCAGCAAAAGAAGTTGATTTTGTTGTATTACTTCCTTTTAAGTATTCAATTTCACTTGCTTTACAAGTTACTGAATTACCATCTTTATCTTTTGTTTGACCGATCATAATACCATTAACATCTCTAAAATTGCTTCCACCATCCATCTTAGTTGGATCAATTTTTTCAAATCTAGATACATATGTTTCTAGTTTGCTAGTTGTATTATTCCAACGAACAGCCACAGCTGTAAAATCATATACTTCTACTTCTTTTGTTGCATCAGTTGGAGTATCCTTTCCTTTCTGTAAATCGAATACAAAACCAAATACACCACCAGATTTTCCATTATCAGGGTTCAAATTTGAGTTTGTTTTATTTGTATCAATAGTTACTACAGCAACAGCATCTGTATGTTTTGTTCTAAGTGTTCTAAATCCACGATATACTTCATCTGATGTGTTTGTATAATCAATACTTGCTGTATCACCTTTTACAGAAATAATGTCATGTGCATCTTCATTCATTACACATCCCAACATACCAAATGCCATAGCAGCTGCTAAAATACTGCTTATTAAAATTTTTTTCATTTTTTCCTCCCGAAAATAGAAATGAAATTTAAAATAAAAAAGGAATTCCTATACGGGAATTCCTAATATTTTGAGACTTGAATTTTGATTTGGAGATAATTTTATCGAACTGAACTGAACTGAACTGAACTGAACTGAACTGAACTGAACTGAACTGAACTGAACTGAACTGAACTGAACTGAACTGAACTGAACTGAACTGAACTGTGCATCCGTCTATCCCCTCTAATTAATTTATTTTAACAAATATTTTTGAAATTCTCAACGGTCTTCCTTTGGGTAAGCCCGCTCTTCAAATTCATTTACTGGAAGTGGTTTTGCAAAATAGAAGCCTTGAATCAAATCACAATCCTGGTTTGCAAGGAAATCTACCTGTTCGCGAGTTTCAATTCCTTCGGCTACAATCTGCATGCCAAGTTTTTTTGCCAGCGAAATAGTGTCGCCTACAATCAGGTTAGCGCGGTTTACATCATCTATTCCACGGAAGAATTCTGCATCAAGTTTAATTACATCCAAAGGCAATTCTTTTAACGAGTTCAAAGATGAGTAACCGGCTCCAAAGTCGTCCATTGAAACTGCAAAGCCATAAGATTTTAGTTTTTTTACAGTATCAAGAAGCACCGATTTATCATCAAAGAAGGCACTTTCTGTTAATTCCAGTTCAATATATTTGTGTGGAACTGCATATTCATCTACAATTTTGCAAATATGCTCTGCCAAATCATCTTTTGTAAAATGAGCACGAGAAACGTTTACAGAAATTGGAACAAGTGCTTTTCCTTCACTTAGCCACTGTGCCTGTTGTTTAGCAACGGCAGTAAGCATGTAATCGTCCAGTTTAAGAATAAAACCGTTCTTTTCGAAAATTGGAATAAACTTTCCTGGACTAATAAAACCAAGCACTGGGTGTATCCAGCGAACCAAGGCTTCTGCGGCGGCAAGTTTTTCACCTTTAGTAGAATATTTTGGCTGGAGATAAAGAATGAATTCGTGATTTTCAAGGGCTGGTTCCATATCATCTTCAATACGACGTTCCCAAACCTGTTCTTCCTTCATTGAATCATTAAACCAAACTATTTTTTCTGTTGTTTCTTCTGCTTTTCCTAACGAAAGTCCTGCCGCAGAAAGGAGCGCATTTAAATCTTCTGTTTTAGAATTTACTTTTGCAACACCTGAAACAAATGTTAAATGCTGATTTTTACGAATTGCTACAAGATTATTAATAATGTACTTAATTCTATCGTTCAGTTGAGCTTGTGTATCGTAATTCAAAAGAAGTGCAAAATCTGCCTTTTCTATATGAGCAGTTATTTCCTTTTTATCTACAATTCTTTCCAGAGCATCATTATAGTCTTCAAGAAGATTTTCACCTTCCTTTACTCCATAAGATGTGCAGTAGTTGCGGTATTTTTCCATGCGAATCTGAACAAGAGCATAAGGTCGTTTTGAATGGCGGATTCGCTGCTTTGCCTTACCCAAAAACCATTCTTTGTTCTTGCCGCCAGTTACCATATCTGTAGAAAGAACAGTATCAAGTTTAGCTGCATCGGCAACATAAGCTAAAATTCGAATAATTTCATATGCAAGGCAGATTAAGAAAACAATAACAAAAATGAAAATAATAAAGCCCGCAAAATATGAATGGAAGTTATTTATATGGTAGAAAGATTTAATACAAACAAATAGATCAGGAATATCAGATTTGTAAACAACCCACTGGCTTTCAATATCTACAATGCCGTTACCCCATTCAAGATATTTGCTGTTAGTAGCCAGGCCAATAAAATTAATTGCAGGACCAAATTTTCTAACTACATTCTGCAAAGATTTTTTACCAGAAATTATAAAATCAGACTGAATGTCTTCCTGAAGTTCGGTACGGACAATTTTCTGTTTGCCCATATTATTTTTAATTCTCTTGAAATTAGAAATTTCCTTTTTAAAATTTGGCTCTGGGTTTCCGTAGGCCTGAATAATATTAAATTCTGAATCTACAAGATAAACATCGTTTACAGAATCAAACGCTTCCCGGAACCCTTTAATTTTATTTTCTAATTCAGGCGTATTTGTGCCTTTCCATTCCCGGTTTACAACACCAACGACTTTTTCTATATCTTTTGTATTATTCAAAATTGAAGAATCTATAATTCCTAAAACTGCAAGAAAACTAAAGAATCCTGTAAACCCCATAATTATAAGGTCAGTAAAAATCATTCCGAGCACACGAGGCCAAATAATTTTTCTCTTTAAGTTTCTAATTTTTCGTTCTTTTCTTCTACTCATACCTATAATATAATTTGTCTTAGGTACATATTTCAATAAGGAGTATTTAAAAAATGAAAACAATGCCAGCTATTAGCAGATTTGCCGACGGCAGCTGCATTTGGTCTAACACTTTTGAAAAATTCGAAGCAACAGTTTATGTTCCAGTGCCAGAAAAAAACCTTATGGCCGATGTTATGAATTACGGTTTTATTGCGCCATATCTTCTGGTGTTTGCTGAAAATAAACTTTCATATGAAGAAGCCGCTACTTTTGCCAAAGAAAAAGGCTTTGCAAAGCTTGCTGCAGATTTTGCCAGCAGCGTAGTTTTTATTTACCCTACAAGCGGAGATTGGAAAACTGCCACCCCAGATTTATTTTCTGAAATAATTTCAAATTCCCGCATTCACCAGTATTACGAAGATGGCGTTGTAAAAGCCTGGAATCGTTTTACTAAAACTTTGGATGATTATTTTATTCGCGGTGCAATTTTTAGAACCTGCCTTTACGGTTTTGGAAAATCTGCGGACTACATTGCAGAAAACTGTTTGAATCATTTTGAAGGGGACGGGCTTTGGGGCCGTTCAGATTTAGCTCCAGTTACAGTTACCCTTTCAAATCTTTCTGTAACTCCAAAAATCGCTGCCGACGATATTCCAGTAATTTCTTACGGCAACAGTGAAGCTACAAATCAGTTTTTGAAAGAAAAATGCAAATATTTTGTTAGTCGTGACCAGGCAGATTTTGAAGGGGACTATTACGGTTTTGCAAAAAAATTCCGCCGAATGGTTGGCGATTTGCAGCTGGATCCAGATTTAGAAGCAGCAGGCCTTATTCGTGAACCTGGAGTTGTTACAGTAAAAACTTCCAGCGATAACGACGGCGACGACAAAGGTACAAAAACTCATAAGATTGGATATTTTGCTTTTTATAATAAAGGGATTTTTAATGAGGGGTCTGTCCCCCTCGTTCTAGGTTTCCATGGTGGTGGTGACAGCTGTTTCTTCTTTAGCATTATGGCAGGCTGGGCAAAAATTTGTAATCGCCATAATTTCCTTCTGGTCACTATCGAAAACCACATTAACAGCACTGCAACAGAAATGCAGGAAGTAATTGAAGCATTAAAATCTAAATACAAGATTGATGAAAGCCGCATTTACGCTACAGGCTTTTCTATGGGCGGAATTAAAACTTGGGATTTTGTACAGGAATTTCCAAATGTACTTGCAGCATGCGCTCCAAACGATGCAACAGTCGAAATTGGAGAAAATGTATATTTCCAGAAGATTGAAAAGGATGTAAACACTACAGTGCCAGTGCCAATTTTCTACACTGGCGGCGAAGTTACACCTCTTGCAGAATTACCTTTCCAGGAACCAAAATGCATGCACCGTATGGATTATGCCCTTAAACTAAATAAGGCCACTGCAAATTACGACGTAAAATTTGAAGACAAGGAAAACTGGAAAAATAAAATCTGGGGAATTGATGGCGACATTGTTCTTAAAAAATACGACGAAAGCCGTGATGCAACTTTAACTATGAACCTTTTCCGCAATACCGACGGAAAAATTTACAACGTTTTTGGAAGCATCAGCGGACAGGGCCACGATTGCCGTGAACACACAAATGAACACGCATGGCAGTTTATGAGTCAGTTCAGCCGCAACAAAGATGGAACAATTAACGGTGGAGATGAAAAAACTATTTTGCAGGTTTTGAATAAATAACTTTCGCAGGTTCGGCGGTGTGTTCACCAATCATCTTTTCCATGATGACAATATTGTACCACCGCTTGAACTTGTAACCGCACTGGTGCCATTCGCTAACTTTTTTATAACCCATTACTTCGTGGAATTTTACGCTGTCGTGGGTTAAATATTCATCTTCCTTTTCGATATAAGAAATTACCGCATACACATTAAGAATATTCTGAGCTTTAAGCTGGGCCTCTAAAACCTGCAACATGGCTTTTCCAACTCCAGCGCGACGGCAATCTTTTTTTACGTAAATAGAAGTTTCTACAGTCCATGAATAAGCAATTCTGGAACGGAAAGTATTGGCGTAAGCGTAACCCACAATCTCACCATCTACTTGGGCAACAATATATGGAAATTTGGAAGTTACATTTTCAATTCTGCTACGGAATTCTTCTACCGTAGGAACATCCCATTCATAGGTTACAGCTGTATTTGTAACGTAATATTCGTAGATTTTAAGCAAAGTTTCTGCATCATTTACTGTAGCAGGGCGAATTTTAATTTCTGACATAACTACCTCAATCTTGTTTTACCGAACCATCGGAATTGAAAAAATCTTCTACCGAAATAGTTGGTTCTCCGGGTTTATGGCGATTATAAATATCTTTATGAAGCTCTATAAGAGTCTCTCGATTCTGAATAAAATGCTGGTCGTGGTCAAGGCAAACATACTGGCAGGTCAGAGATTTGAGAAACTCAATTTCGGCTTTTAGCAGCTGGGTGTTGTATGTGTGATTATGAAGTTTTTCCTTACAGTAGGTTCCGTCGCCCATAAACGCATAGTCGCCGCATACAAGACAAAGACAACCTTTTGCATGACTAGAAGGCATTTCGTAAATGCAAATTTTTGGGTCCTCATCAAAAACAAGCGGCTCTTTTACAACAGTTCCTTTAAAAGTGTACTTTCGTGTATTTGCGCTTACGTAAAGCTGGTCATATTTTACTTTTGGAAGATTAAGTATGTGGTCTGGATGAAAATGCGACAAAACCACGTTTTTGGGACCTTCAATTGAATTTATGTAGTCGGCCTGTTCGCTGCTCATGCCCACGTCGAAAATCCAGGTGGCCTTGCGTGTTTTTATGAAGATTACGTCGCAGGTGAAAGGTTTATGTGTAGCCGGAATATATGAAATTTCTGGAGTGATTTGTACAAGGCTGTTCATAGTTTCATTATATAGACATATTAATTTTTGTGGTAGAATGATATATATTTAGTTAAACGTTTAATATACGAGGAAATATAATGAGTCTTACAGAACCAGAAAAAATTACCAGCAAAGAATACCGTTACGATTCCTTTTCGGATGGAAAAGTTCTTTTAAATAAAAAGAAAAACCGGCTGCCTGCAATGGGCTGGAACAGCTGGAATGCTTTTGGTAGTGGAAATACAGAAGCCCTTACTAAAGCTATGGCCGATAAGATTATTGAACTTGGCCTAGACAAACTTGGCTACCAGTACCTGGTTTTGGACGATGGCTGTTACAAATCTGAGCGAGAAGATGGAAAACTGGTAAATGAACCTGTAAAATTTCCAAACGGTTTTAGAGCACTTTCGAACTATATCCACTCTAAAGGCCTTAAATTTGGAATGTACAACGATATTGGAACAAACCTTTGCGCAGGTGCTGCAGTAGGAACCTGTGGCCACGAAAAGACAGATGCTCAAAGCTACGTAGATTGGGGAATCGACTTTTTGAAGGTAGACAACTGCTACTACCTTTGGGATAACGCAACCTTCTCGAACCCAGAAAATGCACGATTTGTTTACTGCCCAAAAATTAAATCTTTAAACATAACAGAATTGACAGTCACCGAACGTTTAGGGACAGTCACCGAACGTTCCGTGGCTGTCCCTAAACG
>JAZLKI010000104.1:0-17193 GCA_045597485.1 Treponema sp. | reverse complement strand
ACTGGACTTAAGCCGTTTTGAAGATAACTCTTTTGATGTAACCCTGCTTTTAGGTCCAATGTATCATTTGTTTAGCTTGGAAGATCAGCACAAGGCGTTGGATGAGGCAATTCGGGTTACAAAAACTGGCGGAGTAATTTTAGTTGCTTTTCTTTCGGTGCATGCAGTTTTGTACAGCAATTTTTTAAAGGGAAATTTTGAAGCGGGATTAAAAATCAATCTGGATGAAAATTACAAACCTACTCATTTTGAAAAACAGGTATTCACAGCTTTTGAAGTTTCTGATCTTGAAGCTTTATTTGAAGGTAAGTCTGTAGAACACATTACAACTGCAGGAACAGACAGTATTCTTGAGCTGGCAGAAGGCAGAAGTGATTTTAAAATGGGTGACCACGATTTTAATCAATTTTTCAACTACCACTTAAGTTGTTGCCAGCGACGGGAGCTTCTTGCGGCTTCTAATCATCTGCTATATGTTTGTAAAAAAAGATAGGTAAAATTCGAAAATGTTAGAAAAATTTGAATTTAAGAGAATCTCTGCTCTTGTAGACAGAGTAAAAGATATGTGGACTCCTCCTGAGGCGGAAGAAAATTTTCGCCGGATTTATGCAGAAGTAGTTATTCGACAGGATATGCATGAAAACAATATGCAGTTTCAGCTGGTGGAAAACGATGAACTTATGGCTATTGCCTGTGCATCTAAAAAAGGTGACAAAATCAGTTCAGAAGTTTGGTGGAAGGAAACTTACGAAAAACTGACTCCCCAGCAACAATTTTCTTTCAGACTGTGCCGGGAATATCTTACTATGATGGATGAAAAGGCTTACAGTTTTATGCAGGAAGATGATGTAAAACTGGATCTTTTTATTAGTACAAAAAAAGGATGGGGCGCAAAAATCCTTAATGAAGCAATGGAATACTTTAAGCAGCAGGGATTCAAAAACTTATTCTTGTGGACCGACTGCGAATGTAATGTAGACTGGTATTTTTCTCACGGTTATGAATTAGTGGAAGAAGACGTTTACGAACCTTTTTCTTCAGAAAACGAAGATTATAAAACTTATGTTTTCAAGAAGAAACTTTAGAAGGTAATTCCATAAAAAGAGATAGCTAAACTATTTTGAATGAACGGTTGGCTGAATAAAACTAAAATCTTTGTTTTATACCAGCCATAAACTGGTTTCCACGGTCAAATTCGTTGTTGAACATTCCGAAACTTGTAGCACCAGGACTAAAAACTACAACTTCATCTTGTCCTGCTGCAGATGCAATATTTACTTTAAGTGCATCAAGTAATTCTGCAAGACTAGCATATGGACCATTGTATTTTACACCGGCCTTATCTAGTTCTGGTAAAATTTTATCTGTGGCTGTCCCTGCCAAAAAGTACATTGCCTTTACAGGCGTAAAACTTCCGTCTTTATTAATAACAGCCTCAGTAAATTTATTTAGTTCCAGGCCTTTGTCTGTGCCGCCAGTAATTAAAGTTACTGGTTTTTCAAAAGCTTGTGTGGCGGCTGCGGCTGCTTCTGGAACTGTGGCACAAGTGTCGTTGTAGAATTTGAAAGTTGTTCCTGCATTATTTTTCCAGCTGTGGAAATACTGAAGACGGTGTTCAACCCCCTGCCATTCTCCAAGAATCTTTGCAGTTTTATCAGCTGGAATTCCCATAAGGTACATGACTAGGGCTGCATTCAAAACGTTAGTTTTCATGTGGTCACCAGGAACTGAAAGTCCCCGCAAAATGGTTTCTGGTTTATTCATGTGTGGAAGAAGAACTTTCCCTACCCATGTATTACGTGGCCCTTTTTCCTGCCATACACCGTAATTTTTTTCGCCAATCCCAGATTTGCCGTAACGCAAAACTGTAGCTTTACTTTCATTGGCAAAAAGATTTCCCCAGGTATCTGCTTCGGGGTGAATTGCTTTTTCTGGTCCAGTTCCAGGTTCATCGCCATCGAAATCAAAAAGGGAATAGTCGCCACCATCCTGATTTGCATAAATCAATCTTTTGTCGGCTACATAATCTTCCATATTACCATACCAGTTCTGATGGTCTGGAACAATTTTTGTGATAATGGAAATGTGAGGCTTTAAAACTCCACGGCCACGAAGGTCTGCCAGCTGCCAGCTTGAAAATTCAATTACAACAGGAGTATCAAGGCTAACTTCATCAATAAAAGTAAGTGGACTTACAGTAATGTTTCCACCAAGGAAAGTTTTGTAACCGGCAGTTTTTAGTCCGTAATAAATGGCGCTAACAGTAGAAGATTTTCCTTTACTTCCAGTAACTGCAATAATCGGACAGTCGGTAAAGCGTAAAAAAATAGAAAGATCAGTTTCAATTGCTTTTGCTGCGGCTAAATATTTGTTTCCTTCATATTTGACACCAGGATTTTTAATTACACAGTCGGCATTTTCAAAATCTTCAATGCGGTGTTCTCCCAGACGGTAAGTAAGTCTTTCCAATGGTAGGGAAGTGTCATTATTCAACTCATCTACAGAAGCTTTTAATTGTTCTGCAGTTTTCATATCAGTAACAGTTACATATGCACCTTTTTTTAAGAAAAAGCGAACTGCAGCAATTCCACCTCCATTAAGGCCAAGTCCCATAATAGTAACGTGTTTGTCGCGAATTGCATTAATTGAACTAAAAGCGCATGTGCGTGAATAACTGTGGAATTCCATAAAAGTCTCCTGTATAAAAAAAGCCTTCCTGCAAAGCAAGAAGGCTTCATTGCCGGGAACCAGAATCGAACTGGCACGTCGATCGCTCGACACAGGATTTTAAGTCCTGGGCGTCTACCAATTCCGCCATCCCGGCAAGTGAATATTATGTTATAGGAAAAACAGGATATTTTCAAGTGGTATTCAATTTATTATAATAGAAGATATGGTTAATTATCTCTGGATATTCTTTATTTCAATGGTGCCATTAATTGAGTTACGTGGAGCCATACCAGTTTCGCAGGCGCTTCAAATGCCAGTCGTTTCTTCTTATGTTGTTTGCATTATTGGAAACATGCTTCCAGTTCCTGTTATTTATTTATTTGCACGTAAAGTTTTGGAATGGGGTGCTGCCCGCGAAATCTGGGCTTTTAGCAGAATGTGCAGATTTTTTCTTGTGAAAGGTAAAGCCGCTGGTGAAAAAATGCAGTCGAAAGTTGGTAGAGGATTGTTTATTGCCCTTTTACTTTTTGTAGGCATTCCTCTTCCTGGAACAGGTGCTTGGACTGGAACTTTGGCAGCAAGTCTTCTTGATATGAAATTCAGTCATACTGTAATTGCAGTTACACTTGGAGTTTTGCTTGCGGGCTGCATTATGATGGCAGGTTCGCTTGGATTATTCTCGGCTATATTCGCTGCAGTAAGGTAGGATAGTATGTTTTCTCTTGTAATGCGACAGTTGTCAATCATGGCAATTATTGGACTTGGTGGTTTTATTTATGCAAAGATTGTAAAAGTTCAGGAAAATGAATATAAATTTTTAAGCAAACTTCTCCTTTATTTTATCAATCCTTTTATGATTGTTAATTCCTTTAATCAGAGTTTTGATTCTCAGAAATTTAGACAGTTACTTTTTGTTGTTCTGCTGGCTCTAATTGCCCATTTTGTAATGATTCTTTTGGGGGCTTTTACAACAAAAGATAAGGTAGACCGTCTTGCTGTTTCTCTAACAAATTGTGGATTTATTGGTATACCTCTTGTTCGTGGAGTTTTTGGTGATGAGGGAGTTTTCTTCTTAATGGGCTACCTGATTGTTTTTAACACTATGGTATGGACTTATGGTTATTACCAGATGGGCGGATCAATCAACATAAAAAAACTGATTACAAATCCTAATATTATTGCTATTACTTTTGGTCTCATTCTTTATGTTATTCCAGCATCTTTGCCAGAGTTAATTATGAAGCCAATTAATATGATTGGAGATTTGAATACAGCTGTTAGTATGATTTTGATTGGTATTTTGCTTGCCAATTTTAATTTTGCGGAATCAAAAGCATATATATTGAAGATTATAAAAACTCTTGCTCTTAGATTGATAATAACTGGAATTTTGAATATTGCAGTTATGTTTGTAATCTATAAGATTTTTGGAGCTTTCCCTCAGATTCAGCTTTTGATTTTCGTAGTTTTAATTGCATCTCTTTGCCCTGTAGCCACAAGTATTCCGGGGCTTGCAGTTGTTTTTAATAAGGATGCAACTTATGCCAGTGTGCTAGTTTCACTGTCCAGCATTTTATGTTTGTTCAGTTTGCCAGCAATGATTGCATTGGCAGAGCTGGTGATAAAATAAATAACAGCTACCTTGAAAAAATCCTATATAAATTATATTCTATTGTATCTATTTTCAGAGGTGATCTATGGCAGAGGAAAAATTTGATTTTACCATTAGCAATTTAGGACCATGTACAATTCAGTCCCCAATTAAACTTTCAAAAGCTAATGGCGATTATACAGCTAATTACGTTCGTGATGATTCGTATGTTATTAATGACATTAATGTATTTGATACTTCTAAACCAATCGTTTTAGATTCATCAAACTTAATGGAAAAAGCTGGTCCTCGTGAAAAGATCTACTTTGATCCAACACACGCTAAAGCAGGTATTTGTACTTGTGGAGGTCTTTGTCCTGGTTTGAACGACGTTATTCGTGCAGTTGTTCGCTGTTTGAATACACGTTATGGTGTAAAAACTGTAAAAGGTTACCAGTTTGGTTTCCGCGGATTCTTTGCAGATTCTGGATATGAACCAATTGAACTTGACCGCTATTTAATCGACGAAATCCACAAGATTGGGGGTACATACCTTGGAACAAGTCGTGGTGGCGGACAGCGTGTAGAAGAAATTGTTGACTGTCTCGAAAGAGATGGAATTAACATGTTGTTCATCATTGGTGGTGACGGAACTCAGCGTGGTTCTTACGATATCGCTTGTGAAGTTGAAAAACGCGGTCTTAAATGTGCTGTAGTTGGTATTCCAAAGACTGTAGATAACGACCTTATGTTTATGGATCGCTCTTTCGGTTTCGAAACTGCTGTTCAGCGTGCTAAAGAAACAGTTGCTGCTGTTCACATGGAAGCTGCATCACAGATTAACGGTATTGGTCTTGTAAAACTTATGGGTCGTGAAGCTGGTTTCATTGCTGCATCTGCTGCTCTTTCTAGCCACGAAACAAACTTCTGTTTAATTCCTGAAGTTCCTTTTGAAATGGAAGGTGAAAACGGATTCTTGGCTTGCCTTGAACGCCGTCTTGCAAAACGCGGACACGCTGTAATCGTAGTTTCTGAAGGTGCAGGTCAGGATTTGTTGACTTCAACAGGTGCAACTGACGCTTCTGGAAACAAAAAACTTTCTGACATCGGTATTTTCTTGAGAGCAGAAATTGAAAAATACTTCAAAGAAAAGAATATCGAAATCAATTTGAAATATATTGATCCTTCTTACCAGGTTCGTGCTTCTGTAACAACAGCATTTGACTCAATCTATTGTGAACGTCTTGGTAACAACGCAGTTCACGCTGCTATGGCTGGTAAAACAAAATGTGTAATTGGTCTTGTACACGACAAATTCGTTCACTTGCCAATTAAAGCTGTTACAGCTCACAGAAACGCAGTTGATCCAGAAGGTTCAATGTGGCGCGATACTTTGGATGCTACAGGTCAGCCAATTCTTATGGTTAATGACGTTGAAGCAGCTCACGCAAAAATGGCTGCTGCAGTTGCTGGTGCTAAATCTAAACCAAGCGAGCAGAAAAAATCGAAATAATTTTTTTTGAATAAATGAAGACGTCTTCGTAAAAGGGGACGTCTTTTTTTATAGTTTTGTTCAAAAATAAAAGATTTCTCTAATAGCGTTAATAACAATAGTTGTGGTATACTAGTATGTATCATACATAACAGTTAGCTTTATGGGAGTGTATATATGTTTAAAATCGAATCTTCTGGTAAAAAGAGTTCTATTAGTTTTTATTGTGATGAAAAGGAACTTTCCGGTGTAAAAAAGATTGTCGAAAAGGTTTGTCTTGATGTTGAACGTGTAACTGGTGGTAAGCCAGAGATTCAAAATCTTGCAGGGGAATTGCCAGAAAATGCAGTTTTCTTTGGAACTGTTGGCAAAAGTGCTGCCTTAGATAAGCTTGCAGCAGCAGGTAAAGTTGATTTGGAAAAAATCCGTGGAAAAAATGAAAGTTATGCTTTTGTAATTTCTGGAACTCAGCTTATTATTGCCGGTTCAGATAAAAGAGGTACAATTTACGGTTTATTCCATCTTTCAGAAATGATGGGAGTTTCACCTCTTGTAGACTGGGCAGATGTTCTTCCTGCACATAAAGATTCAGTTGAATTCGAAGATATGCAGTTTGTTTCAAAGGAGCCAAGTGTACGCTTCCGAGGTTTCTTTATTAATGATGAATGGCCTGCAACTGGTAACTGGTGTAACCATAATTTTGGCGGCTTTAATACAAAAATGTACGAGCATGTATTTGAACTTTTGCTCCGTATGAAGGGTAACTATTTGTGGCCAGCAATGTGGTCAGCACGTTTCAGTGATGATGGTCCAGGAATTGCAAACTGTGAATTAGCAGATGAACTTGGCGTAATTATGGGGGCCAGCCACCATGAGCCTTGCTGCCGTTACGGTGAAGAATATCGCTATGTTCGTGGCCCAAATTCAATTTACGGTGATGCATGGAACTTTATTACAAATGAAAAGGGTATTACAAAGTTCTGGGAAGATGGTCTTATTCGCAGCGGTAAATTTGAAAATGTAATTACAGTTGGTATGCGTGGTGAAGCAGATACTGCAATTATGAAAAACGCAACTTTAGCAGATAATATTAATTTACTTCGCAATGTTTTAAAAACTCAGAATAGTTTAATCCGCAAGTATGTTAATGAAGATATTCAGAAGGTTCCTAGAATGCTTGCTTTGTATAAAGAAGTTGAACCTTATTTCTACGGTGATGCAAAAACTCCAGGCTTAATGGACAGTCCTGAACTTGAAGGCGTTACATTAATGCTTTGTGATGATAACCATGGAAATCTTCGTACAGTTCCAACAGAAAAAATGCGTTCTCACAATGGCGGATACGGAATGTACTACCATTTTGACTACCACGGATCTCCATTCTCATTTGAATGGGTAAATACTACAAATCTTGCAAAAGTAAAAGAACAGATGTGTGCCGCTTACGAATTTGGAATTCGCGATTTGTGGATTGTAAATGTTGGCGATGTAATGACTAACGAACTTCCATTAAATTATTTCCTTGATTTGGCATACGATTATGAAAGATTAAGCATTGATGAATCTCCAGTAAAAGATTATATCAACAACTGGATTCGCAATACTTTCCCAACTTTAAGCGATGAACAGAAGGGTGATATTGAATTTATCGTAAATGAATATACAAAAATTGCCCATATGCGTAGAACAGAAGCATTGCAGCCAGATACATATCATCCAGTAAATTTTGGTGAATCTGATATGATGCTTGCTCGTGCAGAAGATGTAATTGCCCGTGCCGAAAAGCTTAAGGCTGAAATTCCTGCAGAGGTAATGCCTGGCTTCTTTATGCAGGTATACTTCCCAGCTTGTGGAAATATGAACGTGCTTAGAATGCAACTTTACAGTGGAAAGAACCGCTGGTTTGCAAGTCATGGTGCTGTAGCTGCCAATTGGTATGCAAAAAAGGTAAAGGAATGTTACGACTACGACCAGAAACTTGTAGATGAAGTAGATGTAATTGACGGTGGAAAATTCTACGCAGAAGGCTGGTCTGAACACTTTGGATTTAAAAACTGGTGTGAAGCAGAAAGCCAGTATCCAACTTACACATACGTTGAACCTACTCGTAAAGGGAGAAATGTATTCTGGGTAGAAGGTTCAGAAGTAACTACAAGCGGACAGGATTGGACAAACCGAGTTTTGAAATTCGACGGATTTAAGAATCCTGATACAAAACAGTTCAAGCTTTACATTGCAAACTGTGGTAAAAAAGGAACTCCATATGAGGCAAGTTTTAAAAATGAAAAAACTCCAGCAGATTTGTTCCTTTCTATGGAAATTAAAAAGGCAGAACCATGCGATGAAAATGGTGTTCCTCAGATTGACGAAGTAGTTGTTACAATCGACAGAGAAAAACTTTCTAAATCTTCTGTAAAAAATGACACATTGATTATTGAAGCAAATGACGGCCGTGGCGCTGGAATTAAAGTTTTTGTAGAAATTGATGCAGAGCCTGTAAATGTAGATTATCCAAAAGGAACATTTGTTCAGACAACAGATTACATCAGTATTGAAGCAGAACACAGAATTACAACTGGAACAACAGAAACTAATGCCTTCTGGAGAACTTTGCCAAATTACGGTAAAACACTTTCGGCAATTAAAGTTATGCCTGTAACTAAAACTTACGAAAACGGAAAGGATGCTCCATTTGCAGAATATCATTTTGCAGCTTTGAAAGATGAAGTTATGGCTTTAGACTTTTATTTGAATCCTTCAAATCCTGCATATAAAGATAATAAGCTTCAGTTTATTGCAGAAATCAATGGTGAAAAGCTTTTGAAAGATGTTGTAGATGAAGAATTCCGCGTTGGCGATAATCAGGAACCTTGGAGTACAGATGTAACTAATAATATCCGTATTTCTTCGGTTTATGCTGATTGTAAAGCTGGCATGAATGTGCTTAAGGTTTACCCAGTTACTCCAAATATTGTCCTTGAGAAAATTGTAATTCACGAGGCTAACTCAAAAATGCCAGAATCATATCTTGGCGCGCCAGAGACATTTAGAGTAAAATAGGGGAATGTATACAATTACAACAATTCTGGCAGGGGTTCTTTGGGGCTGTATTTCCTTGTTCCTAAAGCCTCTGACCAGTGCAGGCTTCACATCTTTGCAGGTAATGGTATTCCGTGCAGTTTTATCTTCAATAATGCTGCTGGTGTACCTTGCCATAGTTAATCCAAAGCTTCTTAAAATTCAACTCCGGGATATCTGGATGTTTATTGGAACTGGAGTTATAAGTTTAACTTTCTTTTCTATCTGTTATTTTAAAACGATTTTGGAAATTGGAACTTCCGTTGCGGTAATCCTCCTTTATACTTCGCCAATTTTTGTACTGCTGCTTTCTGTGCTGCTTTTTAAGGAAAAAATTAATGCTGTAAAAATTGTTGCTCTTGTTATGACTTTTGCAGGAAGCATTCTTGTAGCTGGCGTAATTGGTTCTGGCGGCTCTCAGATTACAGCTAAAGGCTTTTTTATTGGACTTTGTGCTGGTTTTGGTTATGCTTTGTATTCAATCTTCAGTCGTTTTGCCTTAAAAAAATATCATTCTCTTACAGTTACATTTTATACTTTTGTATTTTCAGGAATAAGTTTGCTTCCATTTGCTCATTTGGGGCAAATTAGAGGTTTTGGAGATGTAAAAATTGTGTTCCTTGTAGTGGGAATTGCTCTTTTCTGCTCTGTGCTGCCATATATTTTTTATACTTTTGGGTTAAGCGGATTGGAAAACGGGCGGGCGGCAATTTTAGTTACAGTGGAACCTTTGGTAGGAACTTTGGTCGGTTTTTTTGTATGGGGAGAAGACGTGTCTTTCCTTAAAATTGTGGGCATTCTTTTGATTTTTGCAGCTGTAATTTTATTAGGAATTGAACCTAAAAAGATGAAAAAATAACTTGTAACCTGCGCTTCGAATTATTATTTTATAAGTATGAGCAACTATTACGAAATACTAGGTGTACCTAAAACTGCAACTGCCGACGAAATTAAAAAGGCATATAGAACTCTGGCATTTAAATATCATCCAGACAGAAACCAGGGAAATGCAGAAGCGGAAGAAAAATTTAAACAGATTAGTGCCGCATATGATGTTTTAGGTGATGAAACAAAACGACGTAATTATGATTTAGGTTATTCTACAGAATCTGCGTATACAAACAGTAGCAATTCTCAGCAGCGACAGTATCAGTACACATATGAAAATCCATTTGGAGATGATAATTTCTGGGATTGGTTCCAGGGAGCTCAACAGCAGAATCGCCAGCAACAGACACAGAATTCGAATGGCAACTATTCACAACAAAACAGAAGATATAATTACAGCCGCAGAGATTATTTAAATCTTCTTTTTTCAAAATCACTACAAACTGTGGCCGCAATTTTTATGTTTAATATTTCATTCTACATACCATTTGGCTTTTTCATTTGTGTAGGTGTACTTGTTAATGGAATAACAGGGATTTTTGAAGCGGTTAGGGGTCTTAGACGTAGGTAAGAGAATATTTGCAGAGATATTATTAGAGGTTTTTTTATGGATATAATTGAAATTATTGAAAGTCGTCACAGCGTACGTCAGTATTTAGATAAAGCAATTGAATCAGAGAAACGTGAAGTTTTGAACAAAATGGTTCAGGATTTCAATACAGAAGCAGGTTTAAATATTCAGATTTTTTATGATGAACCTAAGTGCTTCAAAAGTCTGCTGGCTCATTATGGAAAGTTCTCTGGTGTAAATAATTATATTTGTATGATTGGACCAAAAGGTAACAGTTTGGATGAAAAAGTTGGTTACTACGGTGAAAAACTGGTGCTTAAGGCTCAGGAACTGGGACTGAATACCTGCTGGGTAGCATCAACTCACGGAAAATCTGCGGCTGTAATCAATAAGGGCGAAAAACAGGCAATTATTATTTCTCTAGGCTATGGTGCCACACAGGGAAAGGTTCATAAAAACAAGGAAAACCTGGCAAAATTTGCTGATGATGATCCAGATTGGTATAAGATTGGAGTAAAGGCGGCAATTCTTGCGCCAACGGCAATTAATCAGCAGAAGTTTTATATTGAGCGCAATGGTGAGGACGTTACAATTACAACTAAATCTGGCCCTTGCGCTAAGATTGATTTGGGAATTGTAAAATGCCACTTTGAAATGGTCAGCGGACATAAAGTGAAATAAAAGTAAATTTGTTTTATAATAAGGTTAATTATTTTATTATAGGACAAATATATGAAAAAACTTTTTTTGATAATTGAAGTGACTCTTGTTTTGGTTTTATCACTTCAGTTGACAGGTTGCAAAAAAACAAGCGTCAAAACTCAAGTTCCTCAGATAGAGGATATTTCCAACACGGAAAAGAAAGTTTTCTTTTATAGAAATGGAATGCGCATCTTTGGTAAATTATATATTCCTGAAGGGGAAGGTCCATTCCCAATTGTAATTTTGTCTTACGGCATGGGTGGTAACTTCACTAGTACAAATAGTTTTGCTCAACTTTTGGCTAGTAAAGGGATTGCAGGGCTTTCCTTTGATTTTACCGGTACTCCCTCTAGAGGTGAAAACAAAAGCGACGGTGAAGTAACCGATATGACTGTTCTTACCGAGGCCGCTGATCTTGAGGCAATTGTAGATAGCCTTGATGCATTTCCTTATATCGATAAAAAGAACGTTTTTTTGTGGGGACACAGCTTTGGAGGGTTAGTTTCAACTTACGTGGCTGCACAGAAATCTGAAAAAATAAAAGGTCTTATTGCCCTTGAACCTTCATATCAAATGAAAGATCAAGTTATAGAAACATTTCCAAATCCTAAAGAGCTTCCAGATATAATATATAGTCCTCTTTATTGTGGAAAAAGCTTTGTTACCGATATGCTTTCTCTGGACATCTATAAATACATACCAAAATTCAAAAACAGCGTTTTGATTATTCAAGGAACTGTAAATTCAATTGGATCAGATGCGCCAGAATACCTGAATAGAGCCGCAGAACTTTTTCCAAATGCAAAACAGGTATCTGTTGAAGGGTCAGACCACACTTTTGAAGGAAAATATAAACAAATTATGCAGAATATGACTATTGAGTTTGTAAAAGAGAATGTGTCTTCAGTAAGTTTATAAAGAGAAAGGGCTTTGCAGGGCGCGGGTGTCGGATAGGGGTGGCGAAATTGGCAGTTTTATCCGACAAAAATTGTTGTTGCTGTTAGATAAAAATGCAATTTTCCACAATTTTATCCTACAAAAGAGCAAATCGACCATATACAATCTGTATATTCGTAGGATAAAACAAAGATTTTCAATCATCTTATCCTACAAATAAAAAAAATTGACAGTATTAGCTTTTTTTACACTTCAGCAATAAAATACTTTTTCTTACCACGGCGGATGATAATAATTTTACCTTCCAATGCCATGTCTTTTGTGATTACTTTATCAATTTCTGTAATTATTTCACCGTTGATTGTGATTGCGTTTCCTGTAATGAATTCGCGGGCTTCACGTTTTGATGATGCAATCTTGTTGTTTACAAGCATATCAACCAATGGAAGTTCTTCTGTGTATTTGAAAGTTGGAACTCCCTTCATACCAGTCATAATATCGCTTACAGCCAGAGATTTGAAATCGCCGGCAAACAACTTTTCAGAAACTTTTACTGCATTGTCTGCTTCTTCTGCACCGTGAAGATCTTTTACAATCTGCCAGGCCAAAGTTTTCTGTGCAATACGTTTTTCTGGAGCTGCAAGATGTTCTTCGTAAACCTTTTCAATTTCTTCTTTAGAGAGGAATGTGAATACTTTAAGATATTCCAAAACCTTAGAATCATCAGCATTGATAAGATACTGGTAAATTGCATATGGTGCTGTTTTTTCTTTGTTGAGCCACAAAGCGTTTCCTTCAGATTTACCGAATTTCTTTCCTGTAGCATCCAAAATCAAAGGCATTGTGAAAGCGTAAGCAGAACCGTCTACAACTTTTCGAATCAAGTCTACACCAGTTGTAATGTTTCCCCACTGGTCTGAACCTGCAACCTGCATAATAACTTTCTTTTCCTGGAAAAGGTGAAGGAAGTCGTAACCCTGCAAAAGCATGTAAGAGAATTCTGCAAAAGTAATACCAGTTTCCAAACGACGGCGGATAATATCTTTATCAAGCATGTAATTTACGTTGATGTATTTACCAATGTCACGAAGGAAGTTTAAGAATGTGTAATCCTTTGTCCATTCGTAGTTATCAACTAATTCTGCCTGTGGAACAATTGACTGTACCTGTGCGCGAATACCGTTGATATTTTTGTTTACTGTTTCTTCGCTGATAATTTCACGTTCAGCAGTTGGGCGTGGGTCACCAATACGGCCTGTAGCACCACCACAAAGCAAAATAGGGTGATGGCCTGCATTTGCAAGACGTTTTGCCATACAAAGTGAAGAATAATGTCCAATGTGCAATGAATCTGCTGTAGGGTCTGTCCCCCAGTAGAATGCGAAGGAAGTTCCATCTAAAACCTTCTGTAATTCACTTTCTTCACCTGCAACGTCTTTAATAAGACCGCGCCATTTTAAATCTTCATATAAAGTCACTTATATCCTCCTGAGTAAGGCGGCCAGCCAGAGTCGCCAGTGGCCTTACACACATAAAAAAAAGACCTTCCATTTTCGGAAGGTCTGTAGTTACTTAATAATTTAGTAATACAAAATCACACTATTGTGTAACTTCCGAAGACGCAGAGAGAAAATTATAGCCACAATAAAGGTAAACCAACATAGAGGAATAAATTTTCTGTGCCCAACGGACTGTATTTTTCATTTTTATATTACCAATCTAAAAGAATTAGCGTTCGCGGAATACGATACGACCTTTATTCAAATCATAAGGTGAGAGCTCAACTTTTACACTGTCACCAGGAACAATTCTAATATAGTGTTTTCTCATTTTTCCTGATAAGTGAGCCAAAATAACGTGACCACCATCCAATTCAACACGGAAAGTTGTGTTTGGAAGTGCTTCTTTTACGATTCCTTCAACTTCAATAGCTTCTTCTTTTGCCATAGTTTTCCTTTAATAATTTTGTATTATTTGTAAAAAAAAGTTTGTCTTTTTACAAATTTGCATTTATATTATTATATACAAAACATCTGAACTTGACAACACAGATTAAAAAACGTTTTGGGGAGGTAAAAATGGATTCAGCATTTATCGAAAAAATGAAGGAGATGCTTCTAGAGCAGAAAAAAACATTGTTGGCATCACTTGCAGATCAGAGTGAAGATATGAAAGGGCTCGTTAAAACTGTAGAATCTGGTGATGAAGCTGACGTTGCTGCTGATGTAATTGATAGAACTTTACTTACATCTCTTGGAACACAAGACGCAAATAGATTACAGTTGATTAATAATGCTTTAGACAGAATTAATCTTGGAACATATGGTCTTTGTTTGAAATGCGGAAAAGAAATTCCACAGGAAAGACTCGAAGCACTTCCTTATGCTTTAATGTGCATTACTTGTGCAAGCGAAGAAGAAAGACGCAATCGCTAGAGCATAAAGTCGCATTTATAATTTAATGACGACATTGTTTCCACAAATAGGATATATCAACTCGGTATATCCTATTTTTTTTGCAATTGCTGCTGCTTTATCGAAGGTGCAATCAAGGTAAGGTGCGTTATGACAATCTGAATTAATGCAAACAGGAACTTTCTTTTCAAAAAGGAATTCCAGGAATGGAGAAGATGGATAAACATCATCCATAATGCCTCTTGCAATGGCCCCTGTGTTAATCTCTGCAACGACCCCAGCCTTTGCAATAGCTTCTGCCGTAGCTTTGAGCTCCAAAATATACCAGTCTTCTTTTTCATCAAAAAGCTTTAGGATACCGTTACGCTTTCTAATTAAATCTGCATGACCAATAATATTAAATTTACCTTTTTTAAGCATGTCACGTTCTGCTGCAAAATATTCGCAGACAGCTTTTTTGCCATCTATACGGCCTGTTTTTTTATCTGTATAGAGCTTTTTCAGATTTTCCTGAATGTTTTCTACTGTATGGTCAACTGTATAAAATCCTTTTGGTGTATTTACAAAATGAACTGAACCAATAAGGAAGTCTGGCTGAAAATCTTTATAAGCAGCAAAATCTGGAATTGCGGTGCCAATGGAAGGGGATTCAAAATAGTCTGCTTCAAAGCCGGCATAGATCTGAATCTGATTGCTGTATTTTTCTTTAAGGCGTTTTATTTCTTTTATGTAATCGTTAAATCGTTCTGGGTGAAGGTGCCAGTCATCATCTGGAGCAATGTAAAATTCTGGAGAAAGAGGATGAATACTGTGGCTTGAAAAACCAAGTGCAGTAAATCCTTTTTCTATAGCTGCAATTACCATTTCTTCTGCAGTATTCTTTCCGTCACAGAAAGTACAGTGAGTGTGGAGATTAATTTTTTGAGTAACAGACATTTTTAAGTCCTATTGAGTGGTCTTTAGAATTGCCAGAGATTTCTGAACAAGAACATTTGGCTTTTGAGGTTTTACAAGGTAACTCTTTGCACCAGAACTAAGAACTTTAACAATGATTTCACGCTGCAAACTTTGAGAATAAACAATAATTGGTGGGGCGTGGAATTTTGTATGAAGCTGCTGGAGCAATGAAAGACCTGTCTGGTCTGCAATAAGAACATCAAGAATAATAAGGTCGTATTTATTATCTTCGTAAATGTTGATGAATTCCTGTCCTTTTGTAAAACAAGCACAAGTTGCACCTGCCTGTTCAAAGGCATTTTTTGTAATTTCCAGACTGCTTTCATCACTGTCGATTATGGCAACTGTAAGTACAGTACCTGTTTTTTTATTTGTAGAACCTTCTGTTTCATCTGTAGAGAAGCGGGTTGCAATAGAACCGTTGTCTTCTTCTGAAAGGTAAGAAGGAGTTAAAATCTTATTTGTAATAAGATCTGAAACATCGGATGTAATTGATGTATCAACAATATCGTTCAAAACGCGAGAAAGATTTGAAGTCATTTCAATTTCAGCATAATTTTTATGACCATTCAACATTTCTTTTACAAATGGACTGAAAGACAAAATCTTTACATTCTTGTTATGAACTTTTGGGCAGGCAATTACATTATCAATAAGGAATTCCAAATTGTAACCGTGAACAAACGAAAGTTCCAGATTTGTAAGCATAATAATGATTTTAGGATTTTCGAGTTTTTCTTTTTCAATCATTTCTGAAAGTTTAAACTGAAGAAGAGCAATTTTTTCGCGGTTAAGACCAAGTGCCAGTTCTACGAAAATTACATTATTATTGCGGTGAAGATCCAATACACATGGAGTTGTATCCATAGATAAAGGAACGTGAACTACATATCCAATTGATTTGAAGAACATATCGAACTGAACAGGTTTTTCAAAATATTTAATTACACCGTATTTCGCAAGGGAAGCAATAAAAGCACGGTCCTGTTTAGGGCCTGTAACAATTACAGGAATGCTGGCAGAGTTAGAATCCTGGGATTTTTTTTCAAGGAATTCAAGTTCCGCTGTATTATCTTGATCCATATCCAGAATTATAAGATTAGGAAGAGTTGTAATCATCTTTGTGTAAACATCACGGTTTTCCTGACTAAGAATTACTTCAATCTGATCTTCTGAAAGTTTTTGTTTCAAGAAATCTCTAAAAAGCGGATGACTGTCGGCAATTAATATTTTCTTCATAAATTGTATTTTAACACATCTTCAATGAAAGTAAAAGTATAGAAGAAACAAGTCGATTTTACTTGCCCCAGGCTAAAAATTTTTATATCTTTAATATGAAAGAAAGTTAGTTTTTTGTATTTTAAGTGTAATCTGAAATGCGGAGGGTAACACGTGCACGAAAAATATCTGCGCGCAGTACTACCCAAAACGGGTGCCCGCGAGCACAGCCTTTTTTCGTGTATGTGTTGCCCGGAAGCATTTCTGTTGCTTAATAATATTTTTAACTAAAAGATAATTTTGACTTTATATTTAGAGGTATAAAAATGGCAAAACAGTTATTGTTTAGTGAAGACGCTCGTAAAAAACTTTTGAGCGGTGTTGAACAGATTTCAAAAGCTGTAAAAACAACTTTGGGACCTTGTGGTCGTATGGTTATGATGGACAAAAAATATGGTTCACCTGTAATCACAAAAGACGGTGTTTCTGTAGCAAAGGAAATTGAACTTGAAGATCCATATGAAAACATGGGTGCTCAGTTTGTTCGCGAAGTTGCTTCAAAAACAAATGATGATGCCGGTGATGGTACAACAACAGCTACAGTTCTTTCTTACGCTTTGGTTCGCGAAGGAATTAAATCTGTTGCAGCTGGTATGCGTCCAATCGAAATTAAACGCGGTATGGACAAGGCTGTAAAAATCGCTGTTGAAGAAAT
>JAZLKI010000103.1:0-9815 GCA_045597485.1 Treponema sp. | reverse complement strand
CGGTTCTGTGCTGTAAGCATTTCGCCAGCCATTTTATCCCAACGTCCAGATTCCTTCCAAAGGTCACCGGGCTGAATTACTGTAGGTTTAATTTCAAGAAGACCAGCATTATCAAGTTCTTCACGGATAATCTGCTGAACTTTCATAAGGGAACGGTAACCAAGTGGCATATAAGCATAAAGACCGTTTCCAAGTTTACGAATCATGCCTGAGCGCATCATTAACTGATGGCTGGAAATAACTGCGTCGTTTGGAGCTTCGCGCAGTGTAGAGATAATTGTTTTTGTAGCTTTCATAATCTACTATTTTAGTGCAAAAGTAGTAGTTCTTCAACAGAGGGAAGTTTAGTTAATTTTCCAGCGATTGTTGTCTTTGTAGAAGCGTTTAGCATTTACTTCCAGCAAACGGCCGTCTTCACCGAGCATTTTTACCATTGATGTAAGAGGGTTTACTTCTGTAATTCTAAAGTCTGTACCATCGTAGAAAATACGGATTCCTTCAGAAGGAAGATTTTTACGTGCTTCGATATACCAGTCATATTCGTAAGAAAGACAGCAAAGTAAACGACCACACTGTCCAGAAATTTTCATAGAGTTCAAAGAAAGATTCTGGTCTTTTGCCATTTTAATAGAAACCGGTCTAAGTTTATCAGAAACTCCATGGCAGCAGAATGGACGGCCACAAACTCCAAGTCCACCAGTAATACGGCTTTCATCACGTACACCAATCTGGCGAAGTTCAATTCTCATTTTGAAAATAGAAACTAAATCTTTTACAAGTTCGCGGAAGTCTACACGATTGTCAGAACTAAAGAAGAAAAGAGCCTTAGGTTCATCAAAAAGGAAATGTGTTTCAATTAACTTCATGTCCAGTTTGTGGTAAGCAACCTTTTCCTTAAAAACAGGGAAAGCATCTTTTTCTTTTTTAATTAATTCTTCACGTTTCTTTAAATCTGCTTCAGTGGCTTTGCGGTCAATTGTAACAATGTCCGACTGTTTAATACCAATTGGTTTTTTTGCAATTCCAAGCACCTTTGCCATATCTTTACCATAACGAGTAGGAGTAATAACAAAGTCGCCGGCATTTAATTCCAATTTATCTGGAGCTTTTGCATATAATGTTTCGCATGAATAATCGAGTTTTAAATGAAATAATGGGTAGTTAATTTCAAAACTACCAGTTTCTGTATCTTTTACGTCATCTTCCAATGAAGCAAGATTAACGTCATCTTCTAAATCGCTTTCGAATAAATCACTCATAGTCTTTATAGTATAACATCTTTTAAGAACTCATCAAGTCTACAATCAGTCCTTTTATTTCATCTACTTTAGCAAGGATTTTTAAATTGTCCATCTGAGTTTCCAAAGTCATTCTTGCAAGAGCATCTAACTTTTCGTTTATAGTGGAGATTTGGTACCTAGGGTCAACACGATGAGGTGGCAGTGTATAATCGGAAAAAAAGTTTGTTCTGGAAGGAACCATCATGTCTTTTCCAAGTCGGTTTTTTTTACGTTTGGAGCTAACTTCGAAATTGTTGTTAATTACAAAGGTAATGAATTGTGCAACGGCAGTTTTGAACTTCTGAATGTTTTCTTCTGTAACTTCGTCTGAAAGGTCGTTGCCGGCTAAATCGACAGCATCTTTAAGGTAGATAGCTGCTTCATCAATTGTCATTGTGGCAATTTCGGGAGGTAAACCTTGGGCGGCAAATTCAGGTTCAACTTCTTTTTCTGTTTTTAATAAATCTGAAAAACGAGATTTTTTTACTTTTGAAGATTCGTCTGCTTTGTTGTTGCGTTTTACACTGTTGTTTGCAGCATTTTGAACGCCAGCGTAATAGTAGTTTGTATCTATTTCGGCCATTAAAGAATAACCTTTGCTTTAATAGCTTGAGACTGTAAGTATTCTTCAGAAGCAGCCTTATAAGCATCGTTATCTTTAATTGAAATGCAGTGACCATGGAAAACAGCTGAGTCTGCAATCTGAACTTTATGGGAAATAATATCGCCAATTACGTAAGAATCTGGAAGAAGTTTTACGCTTTCGTCGGAATGAACATTACCAACAATAATTCCACCAATAATAATAGATTTGCAAGTTACGTTTCCACGAATACGGGCGTTGTCACCAATAATAACATTTCCGTCTGTTTCCAGGTTGCCGTCAATATCACCGTCAATACGTACAAAGCCATTAACTTTAATGTCGCCAGAAATAGCAGAGCCATGTCCTAGAATTGTATTGATAGAAATGTCATCAATTCGTAAAGCCATAAAAACCTATTTAGATAAATTAATATTGATGTATTTTGCAGGATCTACTACGTCAGATCCAATGTGTACTTCGTAGTGGAGGTGAGGACCAGTTGAAATACCAGTGTTACCGATAGTTCCAATTGTTTCGCCCTGGTCTACAATCTGACCTTTCTTTACGCGGAAAGAATTTAAGTGAGCGTAACGAGTATACATACCGTGGTTATGCTTAATAATGATGTAGTTACCAAAACTGTTGTCATAACCAACTGTTACTACCTGACCAGAAGCTGTAGCTAAAACTGCATCACCAGAACGCCATGTAGAGAAGTCCAAACCTTTGTGAATATACCAGTTACCCTGCAATGGGTGGAGGTTAGGTCCAAATGCCATAGAGATGTGGTAATTTGGATTCTTTACAGGACAAATACTTGGAATTTCTGTAAACAAGTTTTGCTGAGTTTTAAGCATTTTACCAATCTGTTCAATTGGTTTTACAGCATCTTCAAGATATGTAGTAAGCTCTTTAATATCTGCAACTTCACGTGAAGACCCTTGAACTAATTCAGAAGAACTGAATAAAGCAGAAAGGTCGCTGTTGGAAGCCGACATCTGAGAGTTTTTATTTACCTGATCAATTCCCAGCAAAGAAAGACTCTGAGAAAGTGAAGACTGGAAACGTTTTGCAGCCTGGAAAAGATTTGCATTTTCGTCACGAAGTTCATCAAGACTTGCCAATGTTGCACGGTTCTGTTCAATGAGAGAATTAATTTCCATGTTGGCAGAAATAGAACGTCGGTTGTAGAAGAAGAAAGATGTAAGTACACCAACTGTAATTACGAATCCCAATACAAGGGCAAAAACGTTTGTCTGGAAGTTTATAACCTTACTCTGAGAGTGAGGTACAATCATGATTGTGAGCTTGCTGTCAAAGATTTTAAAAATACGTACAAAGAATAAACCGATTGATTTAAAGAAAGAACCGAATCCTTTTGTAAGGTTAGAGGCAACTTGTTTTTCAATTTTTTTAATTGCTTTCTGTGTCTTTGACATATCTCAAAATTATACCACAGTGGGTGAAACCGTGTCAAACAATGCAAAATCTAATGGAAAAAAGGGGATAAAATTTGACGTCTGATAAATCCTATGTTAGATTATAGATTGTAAATATCCCATCTTAAGGAAATTAAAGCCATGAAGTTTTTTGATACTCATGCTCACATCGGGCTTATATACGATGACCCTATTGAACAATTGCGCGTTATACAACAGGCTAAACAGGCTGGAGTACAGCGTATTATTAGTATAAATAACAGTCTCTACGATTTTAACAAGAACTATCCTCATTTAAAATCAATTTCAGGAATTTACCATGCAGTAGGAGTAGCTCCATCTGAAGTAACTAACCCTGGTCCAGATTGGATTAACACAATCGAAAAGTCTGTTTCTTTGCCAAATGTAGTGGCTATTGGTGAAACAGGATTGGATTATTATAAACAGTTTGGCGATAAACGTTCTCAGATTGAATTATTCATTACTCAGTTGGAAATTGCCCAGAAATATAATCTTCCTGTAATTATTCACAATCGTGATGCAGGACGTGACCTTTATGATGTTTTAACAGAACGTATGCCAGATGCAGGTGCAATTTTGCACTGTTATTCAGAAGATGCAGCTTTTGCACAGAAATGTCTTGATAAAAATATCTGGTTCAGTTTTGCTGGAAACCTTACATACAGAAATGCACGTAATCTTCACGAAACTGTAATGAATATTCCTGTAGACCGTATCTTAATAGAAACAGAAAGTCCATTTATGATTCCTGCAGAATTCCGCGAAAAGAAGCGTACAATGCCAAAGTATTTGCCTTCTACAGCTAAATTCCTTGCAGAAATGCTGGATATGGACCTTGAAGCATTAAGCGAACAGTTATGGACAAACAGCTGTAAAGCATTCAAACTTCCAGAAGCTTAAGTTGTCTTAAATGCAATGAGTAATCTCTATCATCCTGTAAAGATTGGTAACATTGAATTAAATGGTAATCTCTTTTTAGCGCCGGTTGCTGGTTATAGCGATGCGGCGTTTCGTTCTGTCTGCATAGAAAACGGAGCCAGTTTTACTTATACAGAAATGGTAAGTGCCGAAGCTCTTGTTCGTAAAAATCAAAAAACAGAAATTTTGATGCAGCGGGCTTACAATGAAAAAGCATATGCAGTTCAGATTTTTGGACCTGAACCTGACGTAATGTCGGAAGCAGCCAGAATTGTTCTTGAAAAAACTCACTGCGAATGTATAGATATAAACTGTGGTTGTCCGGTTCCAAAGATTGTAAAAACTGGGGCAGGGTCGGCTTTAACTCGTGATCCAGACCGTTTGTATAAAGTTGCAAAGGCTGTTGTTGATGCTGCTGGCAATATTCCTGTAACTGTAAAAATTCGTTCTGGCTGGGAACAGAAAATGATGACCTGGCGTGAAGCGGCTCAGGCGGCACTGGAAGCTGGTGTTGCAGCAATTACAATCCACCCAAGAACAAAGGCTCAGGGGTATGAAGGCCATTCAGACTGGGATATTATGAAGCAGCTGGTCGAAATGGTTGCAGGGCGTGTTCCTGTATTCGGTTCAGGGGATCTTTTTAAGCCTGAAGATGCTAAAAAAATGCTGGAACAAACTGGTGCCGACGGAGTAATGTTTGCCCGTGGTGCTATGGGTAACCCTTTTATTTTTAGGGATGCAGTTTCGCTTTTGACAACCGGTAGTTACGAACCAGTGCCTGCAGAAGTAAGAGTAAAAACAGGTTTTGCAGAACTGGAGCGGCTTGTAAAAGAAACTTCGGAACATCATGCATGTCTTGAAATGCGAAAACGTTTTGCAGCTTATTCAAAAGGAATTGAAAACGGTGCAGCATTAAGGGCTCAAATAGTTCATGCAAGCACAGTAGAAGATTACCATAATATATTTGGAGATTTGTCAAAGTAACTTTTTTTTGGTAAAATTGTTTCCTATATATAAAGCATTTAAGAAAAAATGAGTTTAATCAAAACACTTACAGAGCTATTCGAATCTATTTTTAAACGATCCTCACCAGAAGTTCAAAGAAAGCAACTTCAGAAAAAAATGGAGATGGAGATTCGTGAATTTAAACCTTTAATCTGTAAAGATGGAATGCTTCTTCCAAATTTTGGCGAGGCAATCTATGTACTCTATAAAAACACAACACCATTAGACAATCTTTTTTCAGTAACTCTTAATCCTAATGATATTCCACGTCAGCATAGATTTGAAGCAGAACTTATTATGACTGGTTATTCAACCGATGAGCAGCAGCTTATGGAAGGCCTTTCTTATGAAGTTCGAAAAGAGCGTATTCTTGGAGAAATGCAGAATCCAGACAGAGAATATATGCGCCAGCGAAAGGAACTGGAAAAAGTTCTAAAAGCTTTGAATGCAGAAAATTTCAAAAAAATGGATGCGGATATTTTGAATCTTCGTCAGTTTGTTGAATTCTGTCATTATGGATTTTTACCTTTCCTTCAGGCTTTCGATTCTAACTTTAATCCTTCTGATATTATGTATCAGCCAAAATATGTTGAAATGCCCGCTACAAAAGCTTTGAATCTTCTTGAAGATTTATATTTCCAGTTAAGCGGATTAACAATTTCTACTACAACTGCCGAAGCAATTATTGCCGTTGCAAAATTACGTAAAGGCGGCGAACTTTCGGAAACTGAATATAACAATTACATGGGTAATATTAAAAAAATTAACTATGTAAAAAATAAAATCTTGCAGCCTGAAAAATTAAAAATGTTAATTCGCATGTGCCACAACGATTTTGCATATGAACCTCAGGTAGCAAAATATACAGGTTCTCCTCGTCAGGATTTTGCAAATATGTTGCAGCAGCGTTTCGATCTTGATGAACAGAAAATTAAAACTGAAATTCAGAACGAAACAATTTCAGATGCAGTAGCAGAATTGTTTTCGGATCTTCCTCTTGAAGAAGTGGGATCTTACAATCAAACTTATAATACTTTGCTTCAGAGTGAAGTATCTATGTCGTTCAAATGGATTTTGCCATTGCGTATTATGAAAACTTTCTTGAAGCATTATGTACCTTCTGGCGTAAAAGCACTTTTGAACGATATTGTAATTGAAGGGTTCTTTAATAATCCTTCTTATAAAACAACTGTTTCTACTGTAGTATATTCTGCTATTAATGCAGACGAAGAATTGCAGGTCTTTGAAGCTTCTTTTGGTGCAGATCAGAGGAACAGTATTGCGGTTCTTGAGAGTTATATAAAAGATAGTAAGAAAGATAAAGATTTTTATAAGCGACTGGAAAAGATGGTAATTACTATTAATAATGATGCCCATAATCTTTTGCAGGCTACAGTAACAAATCTTTTGTCGTTGAGTCGTTTATTGGGAGAACTTCTTGCAGATGCTAAAAAGCCTTCCAGTGAAATTATTCAGAATTTGAAAGTATTAATGATGTCGTCTAGAAACAGAGATAATACAAATTTTATTGAAGCTGAGTACGGTAAATGGGCGATATTCTTTGATATAATGAAGAATTATGTTATTATAAATACGGGTGAGATCAATCATGAGTAAATTGTTTGATAAGTTTGGGGCAAAATCAAAAAATTCTGAACAGGCAGTGTTGGAAACAACTGTTCAATACGAAAAGAAAATTTATGATTTGGAACAGTTAATTGATATTGCAAAATCGTTCTGTAATAATCTCAATTTAAATGACCTTCTTGAATCAATCGTATACATTGCAATGGCACAGATGCATGTTCTTGGTGCTGAAATTTTTGTGCGTGATATTATTGGAAATGAAGCTTTTGTTCTTGAAACAGATAAAGATATAAGAGGTGGAGTAAAAACTCAGTTCCCTGCCAATACAACAATTACTTCAAAACTTCTGGAACTTGCAAGACCTGTAACAATGCAGGAACTTAAAGCCGAAGTTAGTGGTAATCAATATATAAATCTTTTGGAAAGACTTTCACCTACATTAATTGTTCCACTTATTCAGAAAAAACACTTGAATGGTATTTTGCTTTTGCAGGAAAGAATTGCAATTGATGAAGATACATCATACACAGAATATGAACAGGAACAGATAATGTCTATTGCATCTTTGGCTGCTGTAGCCATTAACAATGCGGCTTTACTTGAACGTTCTTCAACAGATATGATGACTCATTTGAAACTAAAGTACTTCTTCTTCAATCTTCTTACAGAAGCAATTGAAAATGCAGCCTCTAAAAAAGAAAATATTGCTGTTCTTATGTTCGATATCGACTTCTTTAAAAAGTTTAATGATACTTACGGTCACGAATGTGGTGACTTTGTATTAAAGAGTGTTGCAGAGTTGATTAGAAAAAGTCTTCGTGAAGCTGATGTTGCCAGCCGTTATGGTGGAGAGGAATTTACAGTTCTTCTTTCTAAAAATGCCGGTAAACAGGAAGCTATGCTTGTAGCAGAAAGAATACGTTCTACAATCGACGAACATGACTTTGTATATAATGATCAGCATTTGCATGTAACAATTTCTGGTGGTGCTTCTGTATTTGATGTAGAAAAAAATAAAGTTGAATTACCAAATGAATTTGTAAATCAGGCCGACCAGGCTCTTTATATTTCTAAAAACTCGGGCAGAAACAGGGTAACTTACTTTGAGCCACAGAAATAGAAATATTCTTCGACGTCCTTTTTCATACTCATATACAAGAGTAACTTTAGGAATCATTTTTCTCAATTTTATTATTTTCGCAGCTTGTAATGTTTCACCAACCATTTTGTATTATTGTTATGGCTATGGTCCTTTGAATGCTGCGGCAGTTATTGGTGGTAAATTCTACTGGCAGTTTATAACATACATGTTTCTTCATTCGGGAATTAAACATTTGCTTTATAACATGCTGGGGCTTTTAGTCTTTGGGCTGCAATTGGAAAAAGCTATAGGTTCAAAAGAATTTTTACTGTTTTATATTTTGTGCGGGGCTTTAAGCGGTTTGTTTTCTTTTGGAGTTTATACATTTACAGGTCAGTTCAATGTAAGACTGCTTGGGGCCAGCGGTGCAATTTATGCTGTTCTTTTTGCTTATGCCGTATTTTTCCCACGTTCAATAATAATGATTTGGGGAATTATTCCAGTCCCAGCTCCAATTTTAATATTAATTTACGCAATTATTGAATTTGCCAGTAACTTTTATGGTACTTCCAATGTTTCTCATTTGACACACTTATTTGGTTTTCTTGCTGCGTGGTTATATTTTGTAATTCGCATGGGAATACACCCGTTAAAGATATGGAAAAATACATTCGGTCGATAAAAGTCAGTTTAGTAGTCTCTCTCCTGCTTTTTTTATCAGGTACTTTATTTGCTCAAACTTCTTCGGTGGTCAGAAATATTCGTATTCCATTGTGGGTAGAGTTAGATGCTTATCCGGAATTTGAAGATGCACAAAATACTGTAAAGATTAAAGAAGTTGCACCTTTTATTGTAAACGGAATGGTTTATGGCTGGAAATTTTCGTATACACCATCTGATAATGCTAGAGGGGTAGAAGAAAATCTGGAAGTTATAGAAATAGAAGATTCGGAACTAATTTCTGGGGGAATCAAATATGTTTCACCTTGGATTGAAAATAACCGTTTGAATTACTGGTGTGAATACGTTCGGACTCCATCACAGATTCAAAATTATGATTTGTGGAGTTCAATTAATAATCCTAAAATTCACGGAAGAGGTTATGGCCAGCTTTCAGATGGATTCGAAGGAATTAAAAATGCTGCTAAAGATGCATTAAAAGAAGCGATTCGTTCCTATTATAGGAATTTGATAAAAAATAAACCCAAAGAAATTACGGGGCAGGTGCTTATACGTGATTTACCAACTTTAGGAATAACTTCAGGACGATATGTAATAAATCTTGATTTTTTTCTTGAATGCGGTAAAATAGTAGAGTACACTGTGTACTAGGAGTTTAACTATGAAAAAGATTTTTGCCTTATTAGCTTGTTTTGCAGTTAGCCTTTCTTTATTTGCTGTAACAATTGGTGATAATCCAGATGATCCTTTCGAAAGAGAAAGATTTGAAGCTGAAAAAACAACAACTCGAGTAATTGTTCCTGAAAATAATCATTGTACAGATAAAAATGCATCTATCAGAATTGAATATTCTCCTATGTATGACGAAGTACGTATTTATTACGAAACACTTTATGTAACATATGATCGTGGTGAAGCAAACAATGCTGTTATTGCAGTTCTTCAGGATTTTGAAAAGGAATATAAATATCAGACTTATAAATATTTGAAGCCTGAAGTTATTAAATATTTCAAAGATGACCGAGGACAGCGCAAGGCTCAGTGGTCTGCTTACTTAAAATTAAATCGCTAACCTATGTCAATAACTTTTTAATTTTTCGTTAATAATTTTTTTAAATATTTTACGAAAAATATTTTTATGCAGAATTTTAAGCAATATTTTTTTCGCTTTCTTAATTTTCGGTTAAAATTATATACTAAATTATAGTTTTTGTCAT
>JAZLKI010000102.1:0-11730 GCA_045597485.1 Treponema sp. | reverse complement strand
GATGGAACTGGAAGACTCAATGGTTTTTTAGCCATCTGAGCAAGGTTTGCACCTTTACCACCAAGGATAAGACGCATTGATTCATCACCTTCTGCGTCACCGTCACCGAAATAGTAAACATACTTTGTAGCCATTCGATTTACTCCATATAAAAAAAATTTTTTGCTAGGTTAAATAGTTCTATTATTCTACTAAGATTTAGAATAATCGTCAATTCAACTTCCATAAACTAAATTTTACCTGACATAAATTTTCATTATTTTTCAATTTTTTTTACTATTAAAACATATATTTTTATATACAAAATCAAGAGGTTTCCGATTATAATTATGACATCTATTTTTATAAAGGAAGAGAAATGAACAAAGTAGTATTAAAATCTGCCGGTTGTGCCCTCGATCTTGGAGACGGAAGCGAACGTGGTCTTTACGTTAATCAGGATTACATTCTTCAGAAGTTTCACAAAGTACACCGTGGAATCAGTTTAATGTATACATATTATCCAAATGATAAAGGATGGCCAGGACGTGCTAGTGTAGTTCACAAACAGGCAACTCCAACTGGAGCCTGGGATTACCCTTACGAAGATTACTTTCCTTATCGTGGTGGAAAAGAAGGCTTACGTGATGATGAACCTTTTAAATTCATGAAAGAAATCCGCCAGCGAGGAATGGATGTTGTTTTGACATTAACTATCGATCCAAGCCTTACAGAAGAAGAACTTATTCCAGTGGCAAAAGACTTACGTCCATACGGCCGCATTCTTCTTCGCGTTAATCATGAATGTACAGGAACCTGGTTCTGTTTTAATAAACGTGCAACTTATCAGCAGCTTGCAGACTTCTTTGTTTTAGTTTGCAAGGTTATGCATAAATATGCTCCAAACGTAAAAGTAATCCTCTGTGCCGGAATGTATCAGGAAGAAACAGGAAAGCTTGAAATGGAAGATATTTTCCTTGAAGCACACAAAGCAGCTGATATCTGGTCTGGCGATCAGTATTTAAGTCTTCACTGGGGATGGCCAGTAGACGTAGCTACAAAAGAAACTTCCAACTATGCCGCTTATGACGTAGATGGAGTTTATGATAAAGCTAAAAATACTCTTAAACGCCTTCGCGAAATTACAGGCCAGGATAAACCTATGGTTCTTTCTGAGCTTAATGCCGACGGAGACGTAAATGGACCTTGGGAACAGTCTAATTACATGAAACACTTTATGGAAAGACTTCAGAAAGATCCAGAAAAATGGTTAAGCGCATTCACTTTCTACCAGTTCCGTGATGATGGTCGTCTTGGTCTTGAAATTACAGATCCAAACAATCCAGATGTAGGTATTGAACAGCCTATGCTGGCAATGTATCGCGAAGAATTGCACAAGCCTTTCTTCTCTCAGCCAATTGAAGCAGCTGGAACAGTTGAACTTCCTGCCAAACTTCGCTGGGGTGGTTCAGAAGATGCTGAAGGTGTTGAAATTGATTGCCACTTTAATAAAACACCAGCTTATTTTGAAGCTTATTTTGAAGATGAATTAATTGATATGAATATTATGCTTGAGTTTGGTGGATACTGGTTCTATAAAGCTCCAGGAGTTAAAGTTGTAGATTTTATGCCTTACTTCTTTAATAATTCACTTAATAAACCAGCAGATATGAAACTTAGATTATTCTGCCCTCCAAAAGATGGACTTAATCATCCAGCTGATGGAAGCAATCCTTATGATGGAGCAGATGGTGACTGGATGACAAACTCATACACAGTTTTACCAAAGATCCCTAAAATTAGAATTGAAGAAGACCCTGTAAGCATTTTCAAAGCCTACAGAGACTAATTCTATTTAGTTAATTCATAAAAAATAATTGATGAAGCCTGGGCGACATTCAAACTGTCAACCAGGCTTTCTTTTTGCCCGTCAGCCATTCCGCCCCAAGGAATAATTACCTGTTCATCACAATTCTGTTTAACAACATCAGAAATTCCACTTTCCTCGTTTCCCAAAATAATTAATACAGGTTTACCTTTTTTAGCAATCTCATTTAATGCTGAAACAGGTTTTTTGGCATCCAGTGAAGTTCCAACTCTAACCATTTTACCTTTTAAAGCTTCCAGTAAACGAGCTGTAGAACGAATACAATAAATATTTACATATTCCATTCCACCTTCAGCAACACGATAAGAAGATGTTGTGATTGAAGACTGAGCTTCATCCATTGGAATAATAATATTTTTAATTCCAAAAAAAGCTGCACTACGTACAATAGCACCAAAATTATTCGCATTTCCAATTCTATCTAAAAGAATTGCATTTTCACCTTTTTCTGCCCAGGAATCAGTTACACTGCTATCTAACTGCTCAATTACAGGAGCTTCAATCATTGCCACAACTCCCTGATGGTGAACAGTTCCGCTAAGTTTTTCCAAATCTTCAGCCGGCTTTTGATTATAAATTCCATGCTGCTTTGCCAACTTTTTACAAAGTCCTCCAAATTTAGGAGCTACTTCTTCTGTAAAAAAAAGGCGTGTAATTTTTTCAGGATGATTTTTTTCAAGTTTTTTAACAGTTGCAAATCCGCATACTGCAAGTTCGTTTCTTTTTGTGTTTTTCATAAGACTATTTTATAAAAAAAAACAATTTTCTAGAAGAAGCAGTTTCAAACCTGCACATATAGCAGGCGTTGCGGGCGGCACTTGAGCCCGCAGAAGGGGTAGCGGAAACTAAAAAGCTCGGGCATATTGCTCGAGCTTTTTAGTTGAAGCGAGGGGAAGGCTTTCCCCTGCTTAATAATTACTTAACCTAAATTAAGCGAATGGATTCTTGCGTTCGCTAACGCTCACTACCGAGTTTGCAAGCAAACTCGCATCGAATCCTTTAGCTCGATAAATCTCGCAAGCCATTTTCTTGTAAATCCTAAACAACAGTCACAATGGACTGTTGTTTTTTACGGATTTGCTATTTTAGGCATTACGCAAAAGGATTCTCGGTTGGGTAGCGTACGCCAGCTGGCTGGTTGTATCCAATTTCGCTAACATCTACGCCAACGTATTTGAATACTTCGTACAATGCTTTACCCCAGTGACCGAATGCAACTGCACCGTGGTGTGGGTAGTTTCCTTCAATAAGAACGTGGCGGTAGAAACGTCCCATTTCTGGAATAGCGAAGATACCAATACCACCGAATGAACGTGTAGCAACTGGAAGAACTTCACCATGAGCAATGTAAGCGCGGAGCTTAGCATCAGCAGTTGACTGTAAACGGAAGAATGTAATATCACCTGGCATGATATCTCCTTCGAGTGTACCGTTTGTAACTTCAACTGGGAGGCTGCGAGCCATGATCATCTGATATTTCATTTCGCAGAATGAAAGTTTAGAAGATGCTGTGTTACCACAGTGGAATCCCATGAATGTATCCTGGATTGTGTATGTTCCGTGTTTACCTTTGATGTCTTCATCATAGATATCCTGTGGAACTGTGTTGTTGATGTCGAGGAGTGTAACTGTATCATCAGAAACAACTGTACCGATGAATTCAGAGAGACATCCGTAAATATCTACTTCACAAGATACTGGAATACCTTTAGCTGTAAGACGTGAGTTTACATAACAAGGTACGAATCCAAACTGTGTCTGGAATGCTGGCCAACATTTACCTGCAATTGCAACGAACTCACGGTAACCTTTGTGAGCTTCAATCCAGTCAAGGAGTGTGATTTCATACTGAGCCAATTTTTCAAGGATTTCAGGTTTTTTGTTTCCTGCTCCAAGTTCTTTAGCCATATCTGCAGCAACTTCTTTAATACGAGCGTCGCCAGCATGTTTGTTGAATGATTCGAACAAGTCAAGTTCTGAGTTTTCTTCGATTTCAACTCCGAGGTTGTAAAGCTGTTTGATTGGTGCGTTACAAGCAAGGAAGTTTAATGGACGTGGTCCGAAAGAAATAATCTTCAAGTGATTCAAAGCGTAAACAGCTTTTGCGATTGGTGCAAATTCATGAATCATATCTGCACACTGTTCAGCTGTTCCTACTGGATATTCAGGAATGTAAGCTTTGATATTGCGGAGCTTAAGGTTATAAGAAGCGTTGAGCATACCACAGTAAGCATCTCCACGACCCTGGATAAGTCCACCATCTTTAGATGTTTCTTCAGCAGCAGCGATGAACATCTTTGGACCTTCAAAGTGTTTAGCTAACAATGTTTCAGCAATTTCTGGACCGAAGTTTCCGAGGTAAACACAAAGTGCGTTACATCCGTTCTTCTTAATATCTTCCAAAGCCTGAACCATGTGGATTTCGCTTTCTACGATACAGATTGGACATTCGTAAATTTCGAATGTTTCTTCTTTACCATATTTTTTGTTGTAAGCTTCAACTAAAGCTTTTCTTCTGTTTACAGAAAGTGATTCTGGGAAACAGTCGCGGCTAACAGCAACGATACCAATTTTTACTTTTGGTTTGTTATTGATCATTTTGTGCTCCTATAATTAATCGTTTAACTAACGACAATTTTACTATTTTACCTTAATTTTTATCCTTTTTATGCTATAAGTCAAGCAGAGAATTTACCTATGAACAAATTTTTATAAAAAAAGGCTGCCTATTGATAAAATTTTACCAACCGGCAGCCTTTTTAGCCTATGCAAATCTTTTTTTAGAAGCGGGCTTTAATTCCGTCTTTTTCAAGTTCTGCAAGAATCTTTTTCATATTTTCCTGAACATCATCCATAGCAAGAGTTCTATCAAATGCGCTGAATGTAAAGCGAACAGTTACAGAAGTTTCTGTTTCAAGTTCGTAAACATCAATTACAGAAACGTCAGCAAGATCTGCTATGTTCAATTTTGCAATCTTAGCTTTTGCTGCACTGTATGATGCTGTTTTTGGAACTACAAGAGAAATATCGTAATCAATTACTGGATATTTAGAAATATCACGGAACTGAATATCAGCAATCTTAAGTTCATTGAAAATCTGCATATCAATTTCAAAACAAACTACAGCTGCATTTTTATCAATCTTCTGTGCATTGAAAGGATGGAGTGTACATAATGTACCAATTTTTGTTCCATCAACAACAATGTTTGAAGTATTTTTTGGATGCTGCCATTTGTGTACAGGTTCAATTTTTTCAAAATTAACATCAACGTGTTTAATTGAAGTTACGATTGTACGAATAATTTCTACTGCATCAAAGTAAGTCTGTTTTTCTGTCTTGTTCTTGTTATAGAGAACTACACCAAGCTTACGGCGTTCATTACAGTTACCTTCTTTTGTTGTACCTTCTACTACACGTCCAATTTCAAAAATTGAATAGCTGTCAGCATAAGATTTGTTTTCGTATGCAAATGTAAGAAGTGTTGGAAGCATTGAATTTCTAAGTACACTGTTTTCTGGTGTTACTGTATTCAACAATTTAGGATTATCTTCAACTTCAATACCAATATCAAAAAGCTTTTTACCTTCAAACCAGATGTAAGAGTGAACTTCGTGCATATTGTAGCCTTTAACCAAAAGGTCTTTAACACGGTTATCTTCATCGCGGCAAGCTGAATCACGAACTGGTTTTAACAAGCTGTCTGTAGAAATAATTGAGAAGTTGTCATATCCGTAAATACGGCTTACTTCTTCTACAAGGTCTGCCTTCAAAGATACGTCTTTTGTTGCACGCCAAGAAGGAACAGTTACATGGAAACTATCTCCATTTCTATCTACACCAAAACCAAGTTTAGTTAATGTGCCATAGATTGTATCTGAAGGAATATCAATTCCTGTATAGCGGTCAATATATGCCTTATCAATATCAATTGTAAGAGTTGGATATTTTTTAACGTATTCGTCTGTAATTTTTGAAGCAACTTCTGCACCAGCATCAACAGATTTAAGAAGAGCCCAGAAACGATAACAAGCTGTCATTGTAAGTTCTGGATCAAGCATCTTTTCATAACGCATAGAAGCATCAGTTCTGTGTGCAAGTCTTACAGTTGATTTACGAACGCTAACACCGTTGAAAGCTGCACATTCCAAAACTGTTGAGTTACTTGTTCCTTCAATTTCAGATTCAAGACCACCCATAATTCCGGCAATAGCAGAAGGTTTGTCGTTTGTATAAATCATCAAAGTATCTGTATCAATATTACGTTCTACTTCATCAAGTGTTTTGAATTTGATTGGATTCTTTGGTGTATCAACTGTAATTGATTTAATTCCAGTTCCATCAAAAGCATGTGTTGGCTGACCAACTTCCATCATAATAAGGTTTGTAAGGTCAACTAAAAGGCTGATAGAGCGCATACCACAATAGTAAAGACGGATTCGCCAGTTGGTAGGTGAAACTTTACGTGTGATGTTTTTGAAGCTACAGCATGTGTAACGATATGCTAAATCTGGACGGTTGATTTTTACATCAATTTTGTCATTACCAGAATAAACTGGTTCAACAAGTTCCATTGGTTTAAGTTCAGTTCCTGTAAGAACTGAGAATTCGCGGGCAATACCGTAGTGTCCCCAAAGATCTGGACGGTTTGTAAGTGATTTGTTATCAACTTCGAAAATAATATCATCAATGTCGTAAATTGATTTAATATCTGTTCCAAGAGGACAATCAACATCAATTGCCATAAGACCAGAATGATCATCACTGATTCCAAGTTCATCTTCACCACAGCACATACCGTAAGAAGTGTAACCAGCAACCTGTGCAGCACCAATTTCCATTCCTACAACGTGAGAGCCAACTGGAGCAAAAGCTACTCTCTGTCCAACTTCTACGTTTGGTGCACCACAAACTACATCAACAACTTCTTTACCAGTATTAACTTTAAGAAGGTGAAGTTTTTTAGAATTAGGATGAGGTTCTACAGAAGTAATTTCTGCAACAATTACGCCCTGAACTTCCTGACCTTTATAATAAATATCTTCTACTTCAGCAGTAGAAAGTGTAAATCTTTTGATTAATGAAGTTACGTCCTGATCACCAAAATCAACGTACTCTTTTATCCAATTCATTGAAACGAACATTTTCTATATCTCCTGTAACTTACCTAATTAAAAATACTTGAACTGTTTGAAAGCTTTAAGATTTCCAGAGTTGAATGTACGGATATCTTTAACTCCAAACTTCATCATTGCAAGACGAGTAAGACCAAGACCAAAAGCGAAACCTGTATACTTTTCTGTATCAATTCCACCTTCTTCCAATACTCTTGGATGAATCATTCCACATGGACAAAGTTCAAGCCATCCAGAATCTTTACAAGAAGGACAACCATCACCACCACAAATAAGACACTTAATATCAAGTTCGAATCCTGGTTCTACGAATGGGAAGAAACCTGGGCGGAGACGTACTTCAACTTCCTGACCGAATACTTCTGAAAGCATAGTTTTCATAAAGTAAATTAAGTTTGAAATTGAGATATTTTCGTCAATCATAATACCTTCCATCTGGAAGAATGTATTTTCATGACAAGCATCTGTAGATTCGTTACGGAAACAACGTCCTGGGAAAATTGCACGACAAGGAGCTCCATACTTACGCATGATATAGTTCTGAGCTGCAGAAGTATGTGTCTTTAAAAGTTCACCTGTACTTAAATAATAAGTATCCTGCATATCGCGGGCAGGGTGATGTTTAGGAATATTTAATGCTTCAAAACAGTGATAATCATCAACAATTTCGTTGTAGTTTTCAATTGCGAAACCCATTGTTTCAAATACTTTTTCAACTTCGCGCTGAACCAAAGTAATTGGGTGATATGATCCATGTTCAGCTGTTGAACAAAGTGATTCGTCGTAGCTTGGTGTAGCCTGGATTTTTAAATCCCATTCTAACTTAGCAAGATCTTCTTTTTTGTGTTCCAAAGAAGATTCAATATACTGTTTTACAGTATTAATAGCCTGACCAGCTTCACGTTTTCTATCATTAGCAACGTCTTTAAGACCCTGCATAAGACCTGTAATATGTCCTTTTTTTCCAAGGAAAGTAATTTTTAACTGCTCAAGGTCGGCAGTGTTTTTTACTTCTGCAATTTTTTCTTCAAACTGCTTTTTTAATTCCGCTGTTTTTTCAATCATTTTAAGAGAGCTCCCTTTAAAATATATAGGTTAATATTTTAGTTTCTTTTCTTATTAATATCAAGAATTCAACGCCTGTGTGTTCTGCATTGAATAGATACAGCCACAATATTGCTGACGGTATAAATCATATTCTTTGCTTATTTCCAAACTACGCAAAAATCCGCTGTTCTTTTTAAAATCTGAAGGAAGCCACTTTGGTGAATTTCCGCTTCCCTGCTGTTCCAAAAGCCTTCCCTCCACATTAATTTTTTCTGCATCTTTAAAAGGGCTTATAGAAAGCGTTGTACAAAAATAATCAAACTGATTTTCCTTTGCATAGTCATATGATTTTTTTAAACGGAACTCATAACACCGGCGGCACCGTTCGCCCTTTTCTGCTTCCCTTGCCAACTCCGGATTTTCTCGGGTTCCAACTGCTGAATAAAACTCATCAGGATTGTAGGCTGTCTCCACAACCTTTACCTTACCTTCCAAAGCAGGAGGAAATTTTGTATACAAATTTTTGAGTTCTTCTAAACGGCGGCTGTATTCTTCTGGCGGATAAATATTTGGATTGTAATAATAAACTGTAATTTCAAAAAATTTAGTTAAATATTCCAGAACATAAGATGAACATGGTCCACAACAGGCATGCAGCAGTAAGGTGGGCTTTTTTCCATCCAGAGTTATAAGTAAATTATCCAGATCTTTCTGGTAGTTAGGTTTTTTCATGATTATTTAAAGAAAGCCTCTGTTTCTTCCAGCTGATCAAGACATTTTAAGAAAACCAGATATTCCAGCATAGCAGCTTTTTTTGAAGGAACTTTAACTTTGCCGTTCTGCACAAGTTCCTCAATGTATCCTTGGATGTAGTTTTCAGAACCGCCAGAAATCTTTTTAATATCAATGGATTTATACTGATGATCTTTAATCTGCACATTTAATTCCAAAGCTATAAAGCTTGTTGCAACTTTTCCAACATAGTTTCCATCTTCCATTTGTTCTAAAACTTTTCCAGAATATGGCAGGTCCTTTACTTCGTTAAGGCGACTGCGAAACTGCTTTTGTTTAAACGATGAAAAAGCAAGAATAATGCACAAAACTATTAATGCACCAATCATTAAAAAAGAATCTTTTTTTACCGCTTTTGTTTCTTTCATACTTTTATTGTAATTTAAAATTAATGATTAATAAACTAACACTCGTTAGTTTTGCACAGATTTGCATATTTTGTCATTTTCTTGTAGAGTTTAAATCAGGTAGAAAAAATGGCATTGACTTTTGACGCAGTAATTTTTGATTTTGATGGCACACTTTACGACAACTACAAAATCGGAAAAAATTTAATTAAATCAAAACCTTTTGAACTTTTTAAAATTGGTGCAGACCGCAATATTCGCAAGGAACTTAAAGGCATAGATTTTGGATCTGAAGAAGAATACTTTAAGGCTTATTATTCAAGACTGGCTGCACATCACAAAACAAGTTTTGAAAAAGCAAAAAATTGGAACGAAACCTTATATCTTCCACTCATGATTTCTGTACTTTCAAAATACTATAAATGCCAGCCTGGTGTTCCAGAGCTCTTTAAACTTTTGGAAGACAATGGAATTAAAACTGCCATTTTAAGTGACTACAACATGGTAGATCAGAGAATGGCTGCAGTTGGTATTGAGCCTTCAATTTGTAAAAATCTTTATAGTTCTATTGAACTTGGCGGATTAAAACCTGCTAAAGGTCCTTTCTTAAAAATTGCAGAAGCCTTGGAAGTAAAGCCAGAACGAATTCTTGTTGTAGGAGACCGCAATGACACAGACGGACAGGGAGCCCGTAATTGTGGAATGCAGTATATTCAGATTAAAATTCAGGCTACAAAAATAAAAGCAGAGGAAGTACCTCATCCTCTGCTTTCATGGAACGAATTCTGTGATTTTATAAAATCGTCAATTTAGAATTGATTTTGATTAGTCACCTTCTGGTGGCCAGATATTCTGTTCAATACCAGCCATTTTACACATCTGCTGATGAGCCTCTGCACGCATCCAGTTGCAGAATTCGTTTTTACTCATTCCTTTATCATTAACTGGTAAAATTGGTTCTCCAACTTCAATTGTAATCAAAGGATGTTTAACCTTTAAGAGCTTATAAATTCCAGTTGGTTCTCTGTATGAAATTACCATTGGAATTACAGGCACTTCATAACGATAAGCCATTTTAAATGCGCCAATAATAAACGGACGGATTGGTTCATAAAAATCCCAGCGACATGCTTCTGGGAAAACATGAATCCACTTTTTCTTTGCATGAAGTTCATCAAAAGCTTTATTAAAGCCTCTTAAACCTGCTAAAGTTTCTGGAATTGGAATACCACCGGTATAACGAATAAAGTTTTTATCTTTACTTTCTACCTGAACTGAACGAACAGGATACCAAAGCTTTTTCTGTACAGCCTGATATACGGCGAGGAAATCCCAGCGATAAACGTGATTACTTACTGTAATTGCTCCATTCTTTAAATATTTTTTGTTTTTACGAAGATTCTTACGGCCTTTAATTTTCAAACCATATCTAAATTTCTGAATAGGAAAAACAATCACATGAATTCCAACGTAAATCAGAAAATGCATTAATCTGTGTTTAAATGATTTATCTAAAAATGGATAGTTATTTTCAAAATCTGTAGGATAAATAACTTCTGGCTGAATCCAAGGTTCATTTGGATTTTCTGGAAATTCAATTTCTGTTTCTGGAATGTAAACTCCAGGCAAAACTTTATGTTCTTTCTTTTCAAAAGGGAAAGGCATTTCTGTCTCCTAAATCTTTAATTCAATCATCAAATTGTAATCTAATTATAACCAATATTTTTTTAATACGCATCTTCATTTTACAATATTAAAGAAATTTATTTTTATTAAATCCCTAGTAAAAAAGAAATGGATTTTATATAATATTATTCTAGTATGAAAGCTAGAGATTATAAAAAAACAACTAAACTCATTTATAATTCTTCTTGCCTTCACTATTTTTTAAATGCAAATAATTAAGACTGATTGCTTTTTTGTAATCAGTCTTTTTTTTTATATGCGTAATTTTTTATAGGAGTGTTTTATAAATGAAAAGAGAAGACATTAACAAAGTTCTTATCATCGGTTCTGGTCCAATCGTAATTGGTCAGGCTTGTGAGTTCGACTATTCTGGAACTCAGGCTTGTAAAGCTTTACGTGAACAGGGCTATAAAATCGTTTTGGTAAACTCAAACCCAGCTACAATCATGACTGACCCAGTTATGGCTGATGCAACTTACATTGAACCTTTAAACGTTGAACGTTTGAGTCAGATTATTGAAAAGGAACGTCCTGATGCTCTTCTTCCAAACCTTGGTGGACAGACAGGTTTGAACATGGCTATGGAATTAAACAAAGCTGGCGTTCTTGATAAATACGGTGTAAAAGTTATTGGTGTAAACCTTGATGCTATTGAACGTGGTGAAGACCGCGAAATCTTCAAAGAAACAATGAAATCTTTGGGAATTGATACTCCACGTTCTGGAATCTGTCACACAATCGAAGGTGCTGAAAAAATCGCTGAAGAAATCGGCTTCCCATTAGTTGTTCGTCCAGCTTACACAATGGGTGGACAGGGCGGTGGTTTCTGTTACAACGTTGAAGAACTCCGCACAAT
>JAZLKI010000101.1:0-22058 GCA_045597485.1 Treponema sp. | reverse complement strand
TGTCAATTGTTTCCTTCCCTGAACTGTCAAAGAGCCTCGCCTCTGTGATTGTCACTTGCGGCGTGAGAATGAATATACACCCTTACAAAAAAAGTGTCAACATCTTTATTCCCTTTTTTAATGTTTTTTTTTACTTTTTTTCACTTTTTTTAGCACGTAAAGGACAGACCTTTAACGTTAAACGACAGTCACCGAACGTCAGTTGACTGTCATCTAACGTTCGGTGACTGTCGTTCTTGTGTTATTTCTAATCTATATATTTTACTATTTAGTCCAAAATCATTATGATAGGAAAATATGAATTATATTTACAATAATAGAGATGAAATGAATAAATTATTAGACCGGTTTATTAGATATGTAAAAATCTGGTCTGAAAGTGATGAAAAGTCTGCTGATGCCGGAATAATGCCTTCAACTGAGCAACAGTGGGATCTGGCTAAAACTCTGGTAAAGGAATTGCGAAATCTTGGAACCCGAAATGTTTATCTTACTGATTACTGTTATGTTGTTGCGAAAATTGATTCAAATATCATAGATCCTGAAGAACGTGCAAAATATCCTACAATCCTTTTTATGGCTCATATGGACACAGTAGATGAAGTTTCTGGAAAAGACGTACTCCCTGTTATTACTATGCCATCTGCAAATGAATCTCCTACAGGAGAATCTGACACTATTATCAAAACTAATGGCTCCACTCTTCTTGGTGCTGATGATAAAGCTGGTATTTCTGCAATTATGTGTGCGGCAGAATATCTTATGAATCATTATGAAGATTTGAAGCACGGCCCTATTGAAATTATGTTTTCTCCAGATGAAGAAACAGGGCATGGAATGGACAAGGTTCCTATGAATATCCTTAAAGCAGACTTTGCTTATACTGTTGATGGTGGTGATGAAGGGGAAATGGAATCTGAATGTTTCAATGCCTGGGCTTGTACTGTAACCTTCACTGGTAAAGCCTGCCATACAGGATATGCAAAAGCTGGCAAAATGGTAAATGCAGTTACTCTTGCAGGAAATTTTGCATCACGGTTACCAAGAAATATGGCACCGGAAACTACAGAAAATTATGAAGGTTTTATAGCTCCTATGGAAATTTCTGGAACTATTGAAAAATCAGAAATCAACATGCTTCTCCGATCCTTTAATATAGAAGAAATTGAACAGGAAAAAGAAATAATTAAAAAGATTGCTAATGAAGTCTGCAATGAATTTGGCGGTTCTGTTGAGTTTCAATTTAAACAGCAATATTTAAATATGAAAGACAAACTTAATGAACACCCAGAAGTAGTTGCTCGTCTTGAAAAAGCTTACGAAGCTAGTGGTGTAAAAATTCTTCGTAAACCTATTCGAGGAGGAACTGACGGTTCACGTCTTACAGAAATGGGAATTCCTACTCCTAATATTTTTACGGGAGGACATGAATTTCATTCAAGAAATGAGTGGTGTTCTCTAAACCAAATGGCAAAAGCTGCCGATGTATTAATAAATTTACTAACACTAAGTAATTAATACGGAGCTTTTTATGCATGAATATGTAATTGAGGGTGGATATCCTATTGGGGGAACAGTTACAGCAAGCGGAAATAAAAACGCAGCATTACCTTGTTTAGCTGCAACACTTTTAACAAACGAACCAGTAATCCTTCATAATATTCCAGAAATTCAAGATACAAATGTAATGATTCAAATCCTTGAATTTCTTGGAGCAAAGATTGAAAAATTAAGTAAAAATAACTGGAAGATTCAGTGTGAAAATATTAAATCAGCTGAACTTCCTGCAGAATTTACTAAAAAAGTACGTGGATCAATTGTCTTTGCAGGTCCACTTTTAGCACGCAACAACAAATGTGAAATGATGCCTCCTGGAGGTGATGTAATTGGCCGTCGTCGTGTTGACACTCACTTCCTTGCTCTTGAACAGCTTGGCGCCAACATTACTGTAAACGGTCACTTTTCATTAAGTGCAAACAAATTAAAAGGTGCAGATATCTTCCTTGATGAAGCATCTGTTACAGCAACTGAAAATGCTGTTATGGCAGCAGTTCTTGCAGAAGGAACTACTTATATTAAAAATGCTGCCAGCGAACCACATATTCAAGACTTATGCAACATGCTTAATTCTATGGGAGCAAAAATCTCTGGAATTGGAAGTAACAGTATTCAGATTGAAGGTGTTAAAAAACTTCACAGTACCGAATTTACTATTGGACCTGATTATATCGAAATAGGTTCTTATATCGGTATGGCAGCCGCTACAAAAGGAAAAATTACAATTAAAGGAATCCGTCCTGAAGAAATGCGTCCATTAAAGTACAGTTTTGCAAAACTTGGTATTTCATGGCGCATTGATGGTGATGAGCTTACAGTTCCAAATACACAAGATTTGAAAGTAAATAATGATTTAGGAAATGCCATTCCAAAAATCGATGATATGCCTTGGCCTGGATTCCCTGCAGATTTAACTTCAATTATGACTGTAGTTGCAACTCAGGTAGAAGGAACAGTTTTGATTTTCGAAAAAATGTTTGAAAGCAGAATGTTCTTTGTTGATAAACTTATTTCTATGGGTGCAAAAATCACGCTTTGTGATCCTCATCGTGCAGTTGTATGTGGTCCTAGCATGCTTCATGGTGACCACCTTGTTTCTCCTGATATTCGTGCAGGTATGGCTATGGTTATTGCAGCTATGTGTGCACATGGCAAAAGCAGAATCAGTAACGTTTATCAGATTGAAAGAGGATATGAAGATTTAGTAGGCAGATTACAAAAACTTGGTGCCCATATCGAAAAGGTTGAAGTATAAAAATCTTTTTATTCTATATATAGACAATACCTTTGTTATGAAGTCTCTGGAGTTGTTTTTGCAATTCCGGAGATTTTTTTATTTTTTCCATAATAGCATTATGTTCGTCTTCATTTTTTGAAGGAACAAGCATATTTAATATTTCAACCAAATCTGCAGGAAGCTTTTGTACATATTCTTCCTGTAAATAAATCCATGTAGAAGCTGCAGGAATACTTCCGAGCCAGTAAATATCTTTACCTTTTATCAGGCCGCTTTTCTGCTCATATTTTTCAATCAATTTTTCTACATAATCTTTTTGAATTGATGGTGAAGGAACCTGGAATCCAAACCACTTCTGAACTTTCATATCAAGTTTATCGCCATGCATCCAGGAAGACAAAGCTGTTTCAAGCGCATCTCCAAATTTGGTATAGTTCTCTTCACCCTTAAAATGAAGGTTATTATCTGCAAAAATAGAATTATTTTTCTTTTTAGGTTCAATCGGCACTAGTTCCGGATGCATACCTTTAGTCCATTCATAGTAAACCTGAGAATTTCTAGTAAGCATAAACTTGTGCCAGAAAGAACTGTCTAATAAACCAGCTTCAAAAAATTGTCGCAAAGTTTCCATTGAGTTTATTATAGATTGAGGCGTATCGTGCCAGAATCCATAAATCATATACGCATGAACAAGAATTCCAGCCTCTTTAAAAGCCGCACATGCCCCTACAATAGATTCAATATCTGTACCTTTATTAATAGATTTTAACCCTTCCCCAGTGGCAACTTCCAGCCCCGCAGAAGCACCTCCAAATCCGCAGTAACTTAAAAAAGCAGCAAGATCTTTTGTAAAAGCTTTTTCAAATCTTACATTTCCCCAAAAATAAAGAGGATTTCCATTACGGGCATTCAGCAAACAAAAATTCTTAAGGGCTACAGGTGGCAAAGCTTCATCTACAAAATGAATTCCATAAACACCCTTTTTCCGAGCATTTTCTAAGAGCCCATTATACAAAGGTTCTATATCAACAGGTTTATAGCCACAAACATAATCCAGTTGAGTATCACAGAAAGCACATTTATGCCAGTAACAGCCATGAGCAAGGTATGCTTTTACCCAGGCCCCGTCATTCCAGATTCTATGCATTGGGTTTTTGTCATCACAAACTCTAGGGTACCGTGAATAATCTATGTCGGAATAATCAGGAATTACCTTTGCTGTAATCTGAGTTTCAAAATCTTCTATTTCCTTTTGATTCCAAACAGGTTCCACTACCCTATTTTCAATAAAGAAACGCATCTTATATATAGAAGATTTTGAACTTTGCACTCCCATTTCTTCCAGACATTTATAACTTCCATACCCACGGTCAAAAGAAAGTCCATCCACATATTTGCCAAGTGCAACATCATTTGCATCCCGCAATTCGGTATTTACGAATCCGCCGCCTAAAGCAATAAAAGTTTTTTTACCAAAACGTTGTTTTAAATAACGGGCAGCATATAAACCTGGTAAAAAAGTTCCTGCAAAAGGAACAGAAATACAAACAAGATCAGGACAAGAATTTTTATACTCTGCATACAATTTTTCCAGTACTGGTTCAAAAAAATGTTTCATTACTGGAGAATCCAATTTTTTTTCTATCTGTGTAAAACTTCGTTCATCTACAGTCAGATGTTCGGCATATCTTATGAGTGAAAACTCTGAATCAAAAACTGCTGTAATATAATCTGCAAGATCGGCAAGTGCATATGAACAGAGAAATCGAACATCATCTACAGTTGGTTCATGATCCATATTCCCAAGAAAATTTTCCATTCTTGAACCACGAGGTGCAAATGGCGAATACAAAAACTGATGTTCCTGTTCTCGGGCCTTTCCACATAAAATTGCAACTATTACATCAATCCACTGAATCCAGTTTTCTTTCTGACTTACATAACGGCGAATATTAAAAGCTGTATTTTCATCTCCCCGCTGCTCTGCCTCTAAAGCCATTTTTAAAGCCTTTTCTTCTGACAAAGTAAATAATTTTTCCAATCCGCTTCGACTAAACATTGAATAAAAAAGTTCAATACTCAAATCTTTCCAGCTACATTCATGCCCACGCATTTTAAAAAAGGAAGTTAAATATGCACCAGAAGGATAAGGAGAATTCAACTGAACTAAAGGAGATGTTATTACAACAACTTTCATTCTTTTAGGATAAATGTTATATGGAAAAATTGAAAGAGATTTTTTATAATCATCACATGATTAATACGGAAACATTTAAAAAGTCGAGAGAGTTTCTTCTATTAATTACATTAGCTCTTATTTTTTTTACAGGCTGTGCAACTGGTAAAAACAACGAAAATAGATATATTCAACAAAACATAAACCATCTTTCTCTACGCCAGAAAATCGGCCAGCTTTTTATTATTCGCCCAGAAGCTATTGATAGCAGCATTTCTCTTGAAATTCTGCATAGCGACAATTGCCCCGGAATAACAAAACTTACTTCTACAATGGAAGATTTTTTTATTCAGTACCCGGCCGGTGGATTTTGTATTTTCGATAAAAACATTCAGAATCCTGTACAGATTAAAGAATTGAATTTCCAAATACATAATTTAGGATCTCCTTCCCCTCTAATTTTTATAGATGAAGAAGGTGGTTCTGTTTCCCGAATTGCCAGTAATAAAAAATTTCCTGTCCCAAAATTTAACAACATGGCAGAAATTGGAAAGACAAAAAATTTTGACAAAGCTTATAACACCGGTTATGAAATTGGTGCATATCTTAAAGAGTATGGCTTTGACATAGACTTTGCTCCTGTTGCAGATGTAAATACAAATCCTAAAAATCCAATAATTGGAACTCGAGCCTTCAGCAGTGATCCTGAAATAGCAGCTAAAATGGATATTGCATTTTTGGAAGGTCTGCATGCCAGTAATATTTTAGGCTGCCTTAAACATTTTCCAGGCCATGGTGATACAAAAACAGATACACATAAAGGTTACGCAGAAACGCTAAAAACCTGGAAAGAATTAAAAGAATGTGAATTAATAACTTTCAAAGCCGGCATAGATTCTGGTGTACAAATGATAATGACAGCTCATATCTCTACTCCAAATATTACAGAGAATTCCAAACCTGCAACTCTTTCTTATTATTTACTTACAGAAAAACTTAGAAAAGAGTTAGGTTTTAACGGGATAATTATTACAGATGCATTGGAAATGGGGGCAATTAGAAAAGAATACTCTTCTTCAGAAGCTGCTATACAGGCCATAGAAGCCGGCGCCGACCTTATTCTTATGCCATATGATTTTAAAGAGGCCTTTGAAGGTTTACTAAACGCTGTTGTACAAGGTAGAATTTCTGAAAAACGCATTGATGAAAGTGTAAAGCGCATTCTGCAATTAAAAAAGCAAACCTTTGAATCTCCCCTATAATTTCAAAGGTTGAAAATTGAACTTTTTTCATTTATAATTTTATGTGGGTTAAGTATATAAAATACTATTGGGGAAAATTAAATGGCTTATGTAAAAAATCTGTTCGATCAGAACTTCATTCAGTATGCAAGTTACGTTATTCGTGACCGCGCAATTCCAGAAATCACAGACGGACTTAAACCAGTTCAAAGACGAATTATCCATACATTAATCAAAAGTGATGACGGCCGCTTTACTAAAGTTGCTAACGTAGTTGGTAAGGTTATGGCATATCATCCTCATGGCGATGCTTCTATTTATACAGCCCTTGTAAATCTTGCGAATAAGGAAATCTTTATTGATAAGCAGGGAAACTTTGGTAACATGTACACTGGTGACGATGCATCTGCGCCTCGTTACATTGAATGTCGTCTTCGCCCTGTAACAAAAGATATTTTAAATACAAACCCAAGAATTACTTCTTATGTAGATACCTATGATGGTCGTGACGTAGAACCTACAGCTTTCCAGGCTAAGCTTCCTTTAGTTCTTATTATGGGTGCTGAAGGTATTGCTGTAGGTATGAGCACTTACATTTTAAGTCACAATATTCACGAAGTAATTGATGCTGAACGAAAATGTCTTCGCGGTGAAAAATTCCAGCTTTACCCAGACTTCCCTACCGGCGGTTTAATTGACGTCAGCGACTATCAGGATGGTCTTGGTAAAATTGTTACCCGTGCAAAAATGGATACAAGTGATGATAAAAAGATTGTCATTACAGAACTTCCATACGGTTCTACAACAGAAAGCCTTTGTGATTCAATTGAAAAGGCTGTAAAAAACGGAAAAATTAAAGCCACTTCTATTCAGGATTACACTTCTGACAAAGTAAATATTGAAATTAAGCTTCAGCGTGGAGTTTACACAAAAGATGTGGTAGATTCTCTTTACGCTTTTACAGATTGTGAACAGACAATTTACTGTAATCTTCTTGTAATTAAAGACAATATGCCAGTTCAAATGACTTGTACTCAGGTTATTGAACATCACGCAAAGCAGCTTACAGGAATCTTAAAAAGAGAGCTTGAGCTTGAAAAAGAAGATTTGATGGAAAAACTCCATCTTAGAACTTTGGAAAGAATCTTTGTTGAAGAACGCATTTATAAAAAAATTGAACAGCAGAAAACCGAAGAAGGTGTAAACAAAGCTGTAAAAGATGGATTTAAACCTTTCAAGGCAGAGCTTATCCGCGCTGTTACAGATGAAGATGTTGAACATTTACTTCGTATTCCAATCCGACGTATCTCTCTTTACGATATGAACAAAAATAAACAGGAAGTTAAAGCTATAAACGACCGTATTAAGGAAATTAATAAACTTTTAAAACATCTTGTAGATTACGCAATTTCTTATCTTGATGGAATTGAAAAGAAACTTAATGCCGACCAGATTAAACGTCGCACAAAGATTACAAACATAAACACTATTGACGTAAAATCTGTTACAAAACGTGACCAGGCTCTTAAATATGATGAAAAATCAGGATACCTTGGAACTGGAGTATCTGGTGGCGTAGAATTATTTAAGGTTACTCCTTTTGATAAAATTCTTTATGTTCGCAAAAGTGGTATTTTCTCGGTTTCTGAAACACCAGATAAACTTTTCGTAGGACCTCAGTTACGTTTCTGTGGATTTGCAGATAAAGACAGTCTTTCTAAAGTATTGTTTACAATCATTTATCGTGAGCCTGAAACTCAATTTGTTTATATTAAACGCTGTAAAATTGCAGCTTACATTATGAACAGAGACTATTTCTTTGCACCAGAAGGCAGTGAAGTTTTACATATTGATACAAGAAAGGCATTTACCTTCAAGTTGAATTATGTAAAGAAACCAAAAATGAAGATTTTTACAGAACAGTTTAAAGTCGGTGATTTTGAAGAAAAATCTCTTAAAGCAAAAGGTGTTCGTGTAGCAGCTAAAGAAGTTCAAACTATTGAAGTTCAAAGCGATAAGCCTAAAAATGGTGAATTATTTGAATAAATCAATCAAATAACATGGATATTTTAACAAAAACTGTTACATACGAAGAAGTAATCAAAGGTTCCCGCTTTCTTTCAGAATTGATTCCCTGCGATTCTCAGGCAGGAGCAAGAGAGCTTATAAAATCTCAAAAAGCTAAATATGCAGATGCCACTCATGTTGTACACGCCTTTGTTGTTGGACCAGGTGCCGAAGTAATGGGAATGAGTGATGACGGAGAACCTAGTGGTACTGCAGGGCGACCTGTACTTGACGTGCTGAAAGGCCGGAAATGTACTAATGCAATTTTAACAGTTACAAGATGGTTTGGCGGTACTTTACTTGGCACCGGCGGTCTGGTAAAAGCTTATTCCGGCGGCGCAAAGGGTGTAATTGAAGCTGCAGATGCGGAAGGGGCATTTGAAGAACTTATTGCAAAACTCCCATTCTCTTTTGAAACCGACTATTCTGCTTATAAACTTATAAAAATAAATCTTGAACAATATCACATTTACGATTTACAGGAAGATTTTGGTGTAAACATTACAATCTCTGGTCAAATCAGAGAAAATGAAAAAGATTCACTTATAAGTAAATTGCTTGATATCTCCAATGGTAAAGTACTTGTAAAATAGTAGAAAAACATTGGAGAATTAAATGAAAAAACTGTTTTTACTTTTAATCGTAGCACTGTGCTCTACACTTCTTTTTGCGGAACCATTATACGAGATTGCCGCCAAACATAATTTTAATATGGGTGTTTGTATTGCCGGTAACACTTTGAGAAAATCTTTTTACACAGATATGGTAAAAACAGATTTCAACAGTATCACTGCCTGTAATGAGTTTAAGGCCTACTCTCTTTTAAGCCAGTACAACAGCAGAAATGATGAAAATGGAATGCCCGCCATGAATTATACAACTGCTGATAATATTGCACGCTTTGCTCAGGCAAATGGACTTGGTATTCGCGGTCATGTTTTAGTATGGGATGCATATATGCCAGACTGGTTTTTTAAGGAAGGATATGTTTCTACAGGGGCTTTAGTTTCTTCAGATACAATGAAAAAACGTCTTCAATCTTACATTACTCAGGTTATAACTCACTTTGAAGAAAATTTTCCTGGTGTAGTTTATTGCTGGGATGTTGTAAATGAAGCTGTTGCCGATGGAACAAATGAATGCAAATATGGCGATGTAAGACAAGTACGTACTTTGCGAGGCGGCTCAAAAAATCTTTTCTACGAAGTAATTGGCCCTGATTATGTTGAACTTTCGTTCAAATATGCAAAAGAAGCTGTAAACAACGTAAACCCAGACATTAAATTGTTTTACAACGATTACAATACTTTTTATAGTTCAAAGCGCAATGCAATTACAAATCTTATTAAAAGCATAAACAAAGATGAAAAACTCTGCGACGGAATTGGAATGCAAGGTTATGTAGGCGGTTATGGACAGCAGTCTGGTTGTATGAACAACTATGACATTAAACTGTTTGGAGAAGCCATTCAACATTATGGAAATCTTGATATTGAAGTTCACGTTACAGAATTGGCATTACGCAATTACGACCAGACTCAGGCCGATAAACATGCACAATTTTATGAAGATTTTTTCAAAATGCTTGGATCTGCAAACAATGAAAAGACTATTTTAACTTCTGTTTCAATCTGGGGAATTTGTGACAATCCTTCTTTACCAAAAAGTGATTACTCTTATAAAATGAACGGCCCATATTGTGGTGTTTATGATGTAATATGTAATCCAAAACCAGAACGAGAAAAGATTATTTCTGCATTAAAGTAATTTTTCTAAATCTGCCAATGTGTTAAGAATCTTCCAGCACATTGGCTTTATTTCTTCTGTAGGTTGAATTCTATCTGGAATCATAATTGTTTTTAATCCCGCAGTAAAAGCGCTTTTTATACCATTAAAACTATCTTCTATCGCAATACAATTTTCAGGTTTTAGTTCCAGTAATTTACAAGCTCGCAAATAAATTTCAGGATCAGGTTTACTATGTTCAACCATATCACCTGTTATTCTTTTGGAAAAAAATTTTATTAAACCGTTCTTTTCCAGATGTCTGGTAACAGATTCGCCTCTTGTAGATGAAGCTAAAGCAATTTCATATTTAGGTTGTAAATATTCAAGAATTTCTTGCGCATAAGGCATTAAAGGAATTCCCTTCTCTTCTTCTATCTTCCAAAAGTATTCCCCTGTTTTTTCCAGAAAAGCCTTTGCATTAAAATCAGGTCCAAATTCATTTTTTAAAATACAGGTAATATCTTCTTTATTAGAGCCTCTACAGGAATTCAAAATATCAATTGTCATTGGAATATTAAAATCTCGACCAGCAGCTTCCCAAGTAATATCAGAAACACTTTCAGAATCAATCAGGACTCCATCCATATCAAAAACTATACCTACTATTTCACTCATGCTTGGATAGTATCAAAAAAAAATATGTGATACAATTATTTATATGAAAAGATTTCTTATAGCTATTACATTTTTATTTTTAACAGTAAAACTTTTCTCTCAGGATGCCACTGTCTATCTTTGGCGCGATGTAAAAGGAATGAAAAGCCAGCAATCTGTAATGTTTATGCACAAACCTGTAGAAGGTTCAAAAAACACTGGTACTGCGGTTATTATTTGTCCTGGCGGAAGTTACCATCATTTAGGTTTATATAACGAAGGGTATTGTTCGGCTAAGTGGTTTGCAGAAAATGGTGTAACAGCCTTTATGTTGAAATACAGAACTAACCAGAGTTTCTATACAGAACCTGCAATGCTACAGGATATTCAAAGAGCAATTCAACTTGTTCGTGAAAATGCAGAAGAATATGGCATTGATCCAAATAAAATTGGTGCAATCGGTTATTCCGCCGGAGGGCACCTTGTTACTATGGCAGGTGAGTTTTTTGAAACTCATAACGAACTGGAAAAACTTGGTATTAAAACAGAGGTAAGTCTTCGTCCAGATTTCTGTATGCCAATCTACCCTGTTGTAACCATGCAGGATGATATTGCTCATAAATGGTCTCGTAGAAGCCTCCTTGGTTTTAACCAGACTCAACAACGTAAAGACGAATTTTCTATGGAATTAAACGTTCCAGATAACATGCCACCTACCTACGTTCTTGTCTGCAAAGATGATCCTGTTGTTATTCCAGAAAATTCTCTTCGCCTATACGCAGCTCTTGAAGAAAAAAATATTCCTAACTGTCAGCTTTCTGTATACGAATGGGGAAAGCATGGATTTGGTATGCAAAATGGCGACTTCATGAAAGAATTCCACTGGAATGAAAATTTAAAACAATGGCTTATCAAAATAGGAATGATGGAAGAATAAAAGAATAGATAACGGATTTAAAAGAACACTTTTTCTTTGACTTACATTAAATCCGTTATTATATTCTATAATATGATTTCTAACGATGATATTTTTGACAAATCTATAATTTCTACAGATCAACTTCTCCCAAATAAATTAACAATTGTTCCTTTACAAGGACGCCCTATCTTTCCTGGTATTTTTACACCACTTATGGTAAATGCCCCCGAGGATGTTAAAGTAGTCGAAGAAGCATACGAAAAAGAAGGCTTTATTGGAATTGTAATGCTTAAAAATGAAGCAGAAGCCCCTTCTATAAGTGATTTATACAAGATTGGAACAGTTGCCCGTATTATCAAAAAAGTAAACCTACCTGACGGTGGAATAAACATTTTCATATCTACTATAAAACGATTTAAAATCAGAAAAACATTGCACAAAACAGCACCTATTGCTGCTGCTGTTGAATATTTAGATGAAGAAGAAGCAAATACTTTCGAAGTAAAAGCCTTAACTCGCGCATTAATAAGTGAAATGAAGGAAGTAAGCGAAAACAATCCTCTATTCTCTGAAGAAATGCGTTTGAATATGGTAAATATTGATAATCCTGGAAAAGTTGCCGATTTTATAGCATCAATTCTGAATGTAGATAAAACTGAACAACAGAAAATTCTTGAAACTATAAATGTTCGCCAGAGAATGGAACAGGTTCTTGTATTTATTAAAAAAGAACAGGAATTACTTCGAGTTCAAAAAAAGATTCAAAATGAACTTAACGACCGAATTGAAAAAAATCAGCGGGAATATTTTCTTCGTGAAGAAATGCGTTCAATTCAGGAAGAACTTGGAGAAACTGCAGAAGGTAATGCAACCGATTATCAGAAGTTCAAGACAAAACTTGCAGAATTTCATTTCGAAGGTGAAATAAAAGAAACTGTTGATAGTGAATTGGAGAAATTTGCATTAATGGATCCTAATTCTTCGGAATATATTGGCACCCGCAATTTCCTTGAACTTGTAACACAATTACCTTGGAAAGATCCTGTTATCGATGACTACGATATTGGTAATGCTAAAAAAATTCTTGAAGCAGATCATTTCGGGCTTGAAGATGTAAAAAAACGTATTATTGAATATCTTGCTGTACGAAAAATGAAAGGTGACTGTAAAGGTTCTATTCTACTTCTTGTAGGCCCCCCTGGAGTTGGTAAAACTTCCGTTGGACGTTCTATTGCAAATGCAATGAATAAACCATTCTACAGATTCAGTGTTGGTGGTATGCGTGATGAAGCTGAAATTAAAGGCCACCGCAGAACTTACATTGGAGCAATGCCTGGAAAAATAATTCAAGGACTCAAAATTACAAAATCTAATACTCCAGTATTTATGATAGATGAAATTGATAAAATGGGTTCCAGCCACAATGGTGACCCGGCGTCAGCATTACTTGAGGTACTTGATCCTGAACAAAATGTCAATTTCCGCGATAATTATTTGGATTTACCTTTTGATGTATCAAATGTTTTCTTTATTCTTACCGCAAATTCTTTGGATACAATTCCAGGTCCTCTTCTCGACCGTGCTGAAATTATTCAGCTTAGTGGTTATATTGATCAGGAAAAACTTGAAATTGCAAAAAAATATTTAATTCCTAAAAATCTAGAAAAGAACGGATTAAAAAAAGGACAGGTTAAATTTACAAAGGCTGCATTGCAAACTATTGCAGAAGAATATGCTAGGGAATCAGGCGTACGCAATTATGAAAAATGTCTTGATAAAATTAACCGCAAACTCGTAACAGAAGTTGTACTTGCCAATGAAACAACAGGAATCGAATATGTAGATAACAAACCTGTTATTCCTTCATTCACAATTGATGCTCCAGATTTATATAAATATCTTGGTAAACCAGATTTTGATGAAAGCCAGATTAAAACAGCTAAAGTTCCAGGAACTGCAATTGGTCTTGCATGGACCAGTATGGGCGGGGACACTCTTTTAATTGAAGCTACAAGTTTTGCTGGAAAAGGCGGATTAATTCTTACAGGTCAAATGGGCGATGTAATGAAGGAATCAAGTCAAATAGCTTTTAACTGGTCAAGAAAATTTATAATTGAAAATAATAAAAAGAAGGCCAAATGGTTTGATGAAAACATTGTCCATCTTCATATTCCAGAGGGTGCAACACCTAAAGACGGTCCTAGTGCTGGAATTACAATGGCCACAACTTTTGTTTCTTTATTAATTGGCAAGAAGATTAAACCTAACCTTGCAATGACAGGTGAACTTTCATTAACAGGACAGGTATTGCCTATTGGTGGTTTAAGAGAAAAAACAGTTGCAGCTAAACGAAATAAAATAAAAACAATTATAATTCCTAAAGCCAACGAACGAGATTTAGAAGAAATCCCAGAACACGTAAAGGCTGGAATTAAGTTTATGCCTGTAAGTGATATTCGTGAAGTATTAAATATTGCTCTCGGAATATAAGTTATTTCTTCTTCATTCCGGCAGAAACAACAAGTTCATCCTGGTACCAGTCTACCAGCAATGAAAATACTTCATCTTCATAGCCGTCACAAACAGCTTTTACTTTCCATACAGTTCCTGAATCAAGATTCTGCTGATCAATAAGGTTCAGTGGAATCCAGGAATTGTTATAGAAAATCATAAATGTACAATCCTGACTTATTTCCTTTTTAGTTAGACTGTCATATGCATACATATTTATTTTTAAGTTTCTTGTTTTATTTTTAAGGAAGTCACATTTAATTAATACAGGCGCATCTTCAATAGTAAATGATTTCCACCATACATAAGGCCCTGCAACAATCTTTATTCTATAATCACCATGTTTCAAGAAAACAGGATTTATAGTGTAAGTCCTATTTTTTGCACCTGGTCTTTGTGCCATAATCTTGTTTTCAAAATTAATATCAAAAATACGAGAACCCTTTTCGTAAAAATTACGGCGACTCCCCTTCACTTCTGGCACTTCATCTCCATCATTTTCAAAAAAGAATACACGAACTGGCAAATCCAAATTACCAGTTAATGCACGAGGAATATCCATTTCTACAGAGACTGGCGAACACCATTTTTTCAGGCAAGTACGTTGAATGATTCCTGTATACCAAAGTCCAGCAAGAATCACAAGAACTGTTATAGTCGAAATTACAGCTACCTTAATTTTTCTACGAAGTTTATCTTTTGCCTCAATCTCTGGAAACTCATAAAGTTTTGGAGCCACAATGGACTTTGCAAGCTGTACACGTAATTCGTGAGTATCATAATGGCTCAAGTACTTTTTTACAACTTTTAATACAGCATCAATTGACTGGAAACGCTTCTTAGGATTAGGGCGAATCATTCTATGAATCAATTTGCAAATATTTTTGGGAATACTCTTATCTATCCTACGAGGATTTATATATCGTCCTTTTTTAATAGTATTTAATGTTTCAATTGAAAATGTTGTTGGGTATGGCTTAGTTGCAGTAATCATTTCATAAAGCATAATTCCAAGCGCATAAATATCTGCTCGCTGGTCTACATTTGCACTGTTTTCAAACTGTTCTGGAGGCATATAGGCTGGTGTACCTAAGGCCACTCCTGTCTGAGTAAGATTTTCGTCAGCATCTGCAGAATCACTGGCAATACCAAAATCGGCAAGTTTTATTTCCCCTCGCTTTGAAATTAAGATATTTCCAGGTTTAATATCTCGGTGAACTATATCTTTAGAGTGGGCATATTTTAATGCATAACAGGCATCCTGCATTACAAGCATGGCAACAGGCACTGGTAAGCTGGACTGCTTTTTCAAAAGAGCATCAAGGGCAGCTCCATCAACAAGTTCTTCTACCATGTAACGGTAAGAACCTTCTGTAAAATAATCAAAAAGATGAACAATATAAGGACTCTGCAAATCAAGTAAAATTTGAGCTTCTTTTTTAAAGCGTTCCGCATTTGCAGACTTTCCGCGGGAAGACATTTTCTTAATAACTACATAGCGCTTTAGCGATGGATGAATAGCCTTGTACACTACCCCCATGCCACCTTTAGCAATAATTCCCAAAACCTTATATTTACCAATTAATGGTGGAAATTCATCACTCATTTGTTCACTCCATATATATCCGCTTCCGGATCAAATAACTTTTTATTATCTACATAAGCAATATTTTGGCGGGAAGGATTATGAATTTGAATATACTTGTTATTCTGTCTGTATTCATAATTATTAACAACAGGTCTGTGGCCGCCAAAATATACAACATCTTTTTCATCAGTAAGATTTAAAATTATATTTTCAACACTTCCATCTTCTGCTTCATTATTATCAGTCCAGGTTAATCCTTCCACTACACCTTTTTCAAGTCTTGCATTTATAATCTGCTGACGGGAATAAGTCTTTTCAGGTTCTGCGTGTGATACAATGCATTTTTTTCCACAGAAAACAAGTGGTAAAGCTTTTTCAAAACAATGCAAAACATGCACAATATCATCGCCATAATATTCCTGCATAAAGTTTTTTACCATCTGACCTTCATCTGCATATTTTCTAAAACTATAATCACCCTCACCTGTAACATTATAAATGTTTTCGTGATTTCCTTTTAATATATGAATATATTCAGGAAAATAAGATTTTAATAATAAAAATCCACTTAATACAGAAAGTCCATCCAGCATTTCTGCAGACATAGAAGGGCCTGTATAAACTTCCTCATTTGTTTCAAGTAAAGCAGCCTGCCACCGTTCTTTTGTATTCCGCTCTGAATGAAGAATATCACCCACACATACAAGACGTACTTTTTTCTTATGGAGAGCCTCAAAAATTGAAAGATTCTTTATTTGTGGAAGTTTATATTCAAGAATATTTAATAAGAAATAAGGACGAGCATGAATATCCGGAATAACAATTACAGGAACATCTGATGATTTAAAATCCAGCAAACTACCAGCCGAATTATCTTTTGCACATGGTCTGTAATCTGTTTTTTCTTCTTCCAACAAAGTAGATACATCGCATAAAAGATTAAATAAATCATCATGCGATGGCAAAGTATTGCTTAAGAGAATATTCTTTATTTTTTCAAATTGATTTTTAGAAGTCATTAACAATTATGAAATAACAAGATTCATATTACCTATGGTAATTTTATCGCCACGCTTCAATTTTATGTATTTTTCATTTGGAATACGAATATCATTAACAAAAGTACCATTTGTACTTCCCATATCTTTAATAAAATACGCATCCTTTATTCTTTGAATCATAGCATGCTGTCTGCTGGCAAGCTTATTGTCTACCACAACATCATTACCTGAATCACGTCCAATAGTAATTTTTGCAACAAGCTCAACTCGTTTTTTATTAAACATAAGGTAAGAAGCTGGTCTTGATTCTCCTATAGAATCCAAATGCTTTCCTACAGGACTATTTGTAACAATGGTTTTATCATTCATAATAAAAATTATAGTCTGTTATGAAATTATTCGCAAATCATTTATTCCATTATTTTATAAATCCAAAGATTTTAAACAATGGGAATTCGGTATGAATTGCATCTCTAAACATTCCAATTATCCTTTTTACTTCTTTTTTTGTTTCTTTATCCATAGCCGTAAATGCAGAAAGCATTTTTGCAGAGGCTGGAATAGGGTTTTTATTTATTTCATCTAGAGTTTTTACACCAGGTGCTGTTAATACATCAAACAAAGCATTAACAAATTTTTCACAATCACTTTTAGAAAGTTTAGCTAACCAACTATTAAAAGCCAGTCTAAAAACTTTACTCGCCTCGTCAAAATCTTTTACTGTTGTAAAATCTCGTCCCATAAGCTGCCAGGTAACAGCATCGTGTTCCATAATAGCAAAACCTGTACTTTTCAAAATCTTATATTTTTCAGGATGTTCAAAAATCATTCCTACAACAGAAAATTGTGGATAATAAGAATAAACTTTCTTTTCTATATTTTTATATTTCTCTGATTCATAAAACGACTTTTCAAATCCGGGTCCATCAAAATTATAGATTGCACTAATACGTTTTTGAATTTCCAAATCGCATTTTACTCCAGTATTAAGTGCAAGATTTCCACCTTTCGAATGTCCAATTAATGTAATATTACCTGCCCCGGCTTCACTTGCTTTCTTTAAGTAAATCAATGCATCTTTTTGAGCTGGAATTTCATCCATAAATGCAAGGTTAAAATCTTCCCTCCATCCAACTATAGTATCATCAGTTCCCCTATATGAAATAATATTTTTATCACCTGCAATAAAAGTTAAGGCTGCAAACTGTTCAGATTTTTCTTCCGAAAATATGCTTTCATAACCACATATTTTTATATTTTTAAATCTTTTTGATTTTCCAGCTTTTATTAATAATTCTGAAGTTCGCTTATTTATTAAGACTCCAGTATTTTTTCTCTGCTCATAATCTGGAGCTGCCTTAAAATCTTTTGCAAGTTGATTTAAAGTCTTTAATTCAGAAAAAGAAGTGCTTACTAAATCATCTAAATTACAGTAAGTTATTTGCGATAAAAGCAACATATCTATTGGAGTAAGAGGTATCTCATCAATTGTTATATCACCTCTCCAATCTAAATATTCAAAAAAATCTGCCATACTGTGCCCCGAAAAAAAAATCGTTATGATTATAATATAACCATAACGATTTAGAAAGATAACTAAATAATGATATTATTTATTAAACTTTAAACTGCTGTACATCATTACTAATTTTATTAATTGAGTCTGTAAGTACTGCAGAAATATCTGTAAGCTGATCTGTAGAATCATTTACATAATCTGTTCCATTTGTAATTTCTGTAACAGCATTATTAATCTGCTCCATAGAATCCTGAAGTTTTTGAATATCTTTCATAATTACTTCGCCACCATGAATCATTTCTTCTGCAGCACCTTTTACTTCAGATGTACTGTTGTTCATATTCTGTAAAGCTTCAAGAATCTGCTGAGAACCAGACTGCTGTTCTTCCATTGCACTTCTAATCTGAACAACAAGTTCACCTGTAGAAGAAATGCGGTTAGAAACTGCCTGGAATGATTTTTCAGATTCAGAAGCAGTCTGTACTACCATAGAAATACCAGACTGAATACTGTTAAGTTCCTGAGTAATCTTAGAAGACTGTTCTGAAGAAGTTTCAGCAAGTTTACGAATTTCATCAGCAACTACCGAGAATCCCTTACCAGCATCACCAGCGTGAGCAGCTTCGATTGCAGCGTTCATAGCAAGCAAGTTAGTCTGTTCAGCAATACTCTGAATCATATCGTTGGCATCCATCATAGATACTGACTGTTCAGCAATTTTTTGTACAAGATTATATACATCAGAGTTCTTTTCAATACCTTCTTTTGTATCAACTTCAAGAACAGTAAATTCTTCAGCCATCTTCAATACCGATTTATCTACTGCATTAATATTTCCAAGCATTTCTTCTACTGCAGCAGAAGCCTGAACAACACTTGAAGCCTGACTCTGAATCATTACATCCAAAGATTCAATATTTCTAGAAATTTCAGTTACAGCAGAAGCCGAGTCACTTACACATTCTGACTGATTTTTTACCTGCTGTGTTACAAGAGAAATATTACCAGACATCTGTGAGATAGCAGATGTTGAAGTATTAATACCTTCTGTCAAAACGTTACCGGCACTCATCAAATCTTTTTCCGAATCCTGAACATTCTTCATAATAGAACGGAACTTATCAATAAATTTATTGAATACAATTACAAGAGAATCGATTTCGTCATTATGTTTAACTTCAAGCTGAATTGTAAGGTCAGCTTCACCAGTCGACATGTTACCAATAAGATCGCGAACAATACCAACACGAGTGAAGATTCGAATCATACAAACAACAAATACAAGAACAATTAAAATTACCATAATTACGCAGAACATAATTGTTGTTGAACGAGCAGCTGTTGCAGGACTCATAATTTCAGCTTCTTCAATAGCAAGACACAATGTCCATCCTAATCCGTCTACAGGAGATGCAAATACATGTTGAGCTACACCATTTACTACAGCAGAAAGTTCTGTTGATGTTTTAATATTTTTAAGTTCACCATAACCTTCAATAGTATCTGCACTAGCCATGAAGTATGTTTCATCTGGATGCGCAATAATTCTTCCCTTATCATCAAGCAAGAAGAAGTAACCAGTTTTACCTACTTCAAAAGTTTTAATTTTTTCTTCAATGGCTTTGAAACCAACCATACCTACATAAAAACCAAAAGTTTTACCAGCATTATTTTTAGCAGCAATTGCAACAGGAACTACATACTGTCCAGAAGTTTTTGAAAGTACCATGTCACCAACAAAGAGGTCCTTTCCCTGCTGCATCATAGCTTTATAGTAGTCACGTTCAAGAATACCACCAACAGAGCCAACCAGACCTGTATCACGATATGTTGTTCCATCTACGCCACAGTAGAACATATAGTCGTATCCACTATTGCGAAGATTTGTATGCTTCTGTAACCAATCGATTACTGCAGCATCATCTCCAGTTTTATTTATGTCTGCATCAGCATAAATTCTCAAATCATTTTGATAAATAGAAACCCAGTTTACTAATTCATCCGCACGGCCTTCGGTAATATTTTCAGCCATACTGTATGTACTTGCATTAACCTGAGTACGAATAACTCTTACAAGAACAAAAGTCATTACAACAAACAAAACTAGTACACATAATCCCATTACGAGACTTAAACGAACACTGAGACTATTTTTAATAGAAGTTTTCTTTTCCTTATCCATAAAAAAATGTACTCCCCCAAAAAAAAGTATATAGTTAAATTATATCTCATATATTTACTTTGTCTATAAAATTATATTATGCCTTTTTTCATCTATTATATTTTGACCTTTATATTTTTGTGTTTTATAATTTTAACAAAATAAGGAGTAAAAAAATGGAATTGATTTACGGAATCAAGGACAAGCCAAAGTTTGGTCAGATTGTTTTATTCGCAATCCAGCAGCTTTTGGCTATTATGGCTGCCACAATTGCAGTTCCAGCAATCGTTGGTAATGGACTTACAGCATCTGCTGCTTTATTTGGTGCTGGTGTAGGAACTTTTGTTTACCTTTTGTTCACAAAAAGCTCAAGCCCAGTATTCTTAGGTAGTTCATTTGCATTCATTGGTTCAATGCTCAGTGCATTCGGAGGTGCAGCTTCTGTATCTATTGGCTACTGGGGATTGATTATTGGTGCTCTCATGGCAGGTCTTGTTTATGTAATTCTTGCCATTGTAGTAAAAGCTTGTGGAGTTGCATGGATTGATAAATTAATGCCACCAGTAATTATTGGACCAACAGTTTCTATTATTGGTCTTTCACTTTCAGCAAATGCTGTTGGCGATCTTATGAAGTCTAGTGTTGCTGGCGGAAATGAAAAAGTTGCTCTTATCTGTGGTCTTGTTACTCTTGCAGTTACAATGCTTTGTTCTACTTATGGTAAAAAGATTGGTAGATTAATTCCTTTCATTATTGGTATTCTTGCAGGTTATGCTGTTGCTTCTATTTTCGCTCTTATTGGTAATGCTACTGATAACGGAGCTTTAGTTGTAATCAACTACTCTGCTTTGAAAAATGTAAAAGGTTTCTTTGCTCTTCCAAAGTTCACATTCCTTCTTGGTGGTGCTAAAGGCCTTAAAGGTGTAACAGGAACTTACCTACTTACAATTGCTGCTGCTTATGTACCAGTTGCATTTGTAGTATTCGCAGAACACCTTGCAGATCACAAAAACCTTTCTGCTATTATTGGAAAAGATTTACTTAAAGAACCTGGTCTTACACGTACACTTCTTGGTGATGGTGTTGGTACTATGGTTTCTACATTCTTCGGAGGATGTCCAAATACAACTTACGGTGAATCAATTGGTTGTGTAGCTATTACACGTAACGCTTCAACAATTACAATCTGGGGATGTGCAATTCTCTGTATTCTCTTCTCATTGATTTCTCCACTTGTTGCTTTCCTTGAAACAATCCCTTCTTGTGTAATGGGCGGTGTTTGTATTGCTTTGTACGGATTTATCGCTGTATCTGGATTCAAGATGTTCCAGCAGGTAGATTTGAACAAGAACAGAAACCTTTTCGTTGCATCTGTAATCTTCATTACTGGTGTAGGTGGAATGGTTGTAAGCTTTGGTGCAGTACAGATTCGTACAGTAGCATGTGCTTTGATTCTCGGAATTTTGACAAACGTAATGTTGAGCAAAGAAAACTAAAGATACGTAAAAAGTTTTTGTGGAGTCTACCTATAAAGTTACTCCCAGTCAGCAAGCGTCTGCCAGCACCGCTCGATATCTCGCTAGACGCTGAGCACGGCAAGGAAACTATCTTTCCGCACTCAGGGTCTTGCTGTCAGACGTCTTCTTCCCTCGCGTAATTTTATGCATATATCTTTCAAATGCACACTTTCTCGTTTATA
>JAZLKI010000100.1:0-25424 GCA_045597485.1 Treponema sp. | reverse complement strand
TCCACAGTTATGGATTTCACAGCGGCGAACAATGTGGGAACCAATATTTTCTTTAGACCAGCCTTCAACCTGAGCCTGACAAATACAATCGCGTTCTGTCTGAGTTCCATCTTTGTATTTCCATTTAAGCCATTTGTTGTCGTTGTTTGGCTGTTTATATTTACCAAGAGAAATACCGTTTGTTTTTGCTTCGTAAATGTGACAGTCTTCAATAATCCAGCCTTTAGACCAGTGTGGACCAATCATACCTTCCTGATAAGCTGTTGGAGGTGCCCACTGAGTTGCAGCCTGAGAAACTGTAAATCCGCTTAAAGTGATGTAGCCACGACCTTCTTCTGCAGGGTAGAAACAATGGCGGCGAACTGAAATTTCAATATTTTCTTTAGAAGGATCTTTGTCCTGGAAGTTTGCATAGAAAACAGTTTCGTCAGTTTTTTCATCCTGTTCTGCATGCCAAACGTAAGTTGTAAATTCCTGATCCCAAGAAGGAACAAACACTTTTGGAGATTTAACTTCTTCAATTGTCTGAACTTCATACATTGATTTTCCATTTAAGAAAACGTCTCCAAGGTGGGCAATCATATAAGCAATGAACCAGTCACCACTTACAAGTTCGGTATAAGGATTAAAATCGCCAAAAATTTTGTTTGAAACGCGAGCTGTATAAACGCTGCCTTCAACTTTAGTCCAGTTTTTAACTTCTTCGGCACCAGTGATGTGAGCAGCTAAAGGTTTTTCTGATTTATAAACAATCTGTTTACCTTCAGCACCACCATTTTTAGGATTTACCCATTCGCGGTAAACACCAGGTGCAACAATTACTTCATCACAGGCAACGGCAATTTCTGCTGCCTGCTGAATTGTATTAAATGGTTTTTCTTTAGAACCATTTCCGCCATCTGCAGCTGCTTTATTTACATATAAAGTCATTTAAATCTCCTGATTAAAAATCTATTTTTACTCTTCTATATTATTACCAATTCAATGCTAAAAATATAACAATTATTTCTAAAAATCGCTAAAAATCAACGGAAACCTAGCAATATTCCCCCCATTCACAACCAATGTGTTTTGCTTCAATTTCATCTATTAAAAGTGGTTCTTTTCCTGCAGATTTGGAATACAGCTTTACAGTGCCAGTTCCCGTTCCGCCATTCCAAAGTCGATTATGTCGCTTCGCTCCATCAGGGCTTTCATAATTTACCAAAAGCATTTCCGATTTTTTACATTCAATATCGGTAATCATAATGGCCTTTTTATTTTCCTGACGTACGTGCCAGACAATTTTATCTTCCTCTTCTGTGCAGTTAAACACTGTTTTAGAACCTGTCCAGAATTTAGAAAAATTAAACTCATAAGATCTGCCTTCGTACCAGAATTCGCCAAGAAGTTTTCGTTCAAGGGCAACTCCAAAAACTACAGGGCGGCCACCTCCAATATCAAACACGGAGTTTTCCAGTTTTTTACCTGTAATTTTACTTTTCAAATCATTTGAAGAAAGCCAAACCCAAGGACTGGTAAAATCACTTCCCCAATTTTTATCTGAATAACCAAAACTTGCTTCAGGTTTAATAGTAAATTTCTGACCATCGGCAATTACAGTTCCACTATAGGCGCTTTTCATTCCCTGGGCATGCCAGTACATTTCAAAAGCCTTCATAAGGCGGAAAGGGGTACTTGCTCCATAACCAACGTTAAATGCAACCTGACGGTCTACAGTAAGTTCCCATTCCATTGAACCACTGCTACACATATATTCAGGGTGAACTTCCGAATCTTCCTTTGAAACTTGGACAGAGCCCCTCAGCATTTTTTCGTTCACAAAGCAATCAGCAATTTTAAAAAAGAAACCTGTTTTTGGGTCGTTGCGAATTTCTAAATCATCCCAGGAAAGGAATCTGTGGATTTGAACTGCATTTTCGCCCCACCAGCCGGCTTTTATCATAATGTAAGAGGGACGTTTTCCTTTGGCTTTGTTTTCTGGCAACTGACCTAGAATTGGTGTGCCATCTGGAGCTTTAAAAGTTAAATCTGGATTACAGCAAAAATACTCTACAAAGAAAGTACGCTCTTCTCCAGTTTCTTCATTTATACCGGTAAAATTATGCCACCACCAGTCGTAACCTTTACGGGCAAATTTTCCAGTTAACATAAAATAATTACGTTTTAAATCTGATTTATTCATTTATTTAGTATATCATATAATTATGGAAAATGAGATTTCTTTGATTGGAGCCTTTGCCCGCAACAGGGTGATTGGAAAAAATGGCCAGATTCCCTGGAGCCTTCCTCAAGATCAAAAGCGATTTAAAGAACTTACTCTTGGCAATGTTGTTATTATGGGCCGCCGTACCTTCGAAGAAATCTACGCAAAGCTTGGAAAGCCTCTTCCTGGCCGTGACACAATTGTAGTTTCCAAAACAAAGAATTTTGCAGATTTGGGATGTGAAACTGCCACTTCTCTGGCACAGGCCCTAGAAATTGCGGCAAGTAAATTTGGCAGTAAGCCAGTTTTTATTTGCGGTGGCGGGCAGCTTTACCAGGAAGGGCTTGCAGTGGCAGATAAGCTTTACATTACGGAAGTTGAACTGACGGTGGAAGGGGACACTTTTTTCCCTGAATTTTCTGATGAAGAATTTATGCTGGAAAGTCAGGAAAAAATTGATGGTGAAATACCTTTTACTTTTAATATTTATAGAAGAAACCTGCAGATTGACACCTTACTTTCGGGGCTGAAAATTATTCAAGATAAGCGAAGATTTATGTACGGAATTGATGCAGTTCTTCTTTCCGCTTATGCAGCACCATTTATCCGTAAAAAAGACAAGGTTGTAGATTTGGGAACTGGCACTGGAATTATTCCCCTTATGTTAAGTTCCAGCAATGCAGAAAAAATTATTGGGGTGGAAGTGCAGTCGGCCTCTGCGAAAATGGCAAAAGAAAGTGTGGCCTTAAACGGTTTGGAAGGGAAAATTGACATTGTAGAAGGGGATATCAAATCTGTTGTAGATGGAAAGATTTTAGGGAAGCATTCGGTGGAAGTGGTAGTTTCAAATCCTCCTTATATGGTTGCAGAAGATTGCGAAGCCTGCTCTACCGATGCAAAAAACATTGCCCGCCATGAAGTGCTTTGTTCTTTGGAAGATGTAGTTGCCGCCGCCGATTTTTTGCTTAAACCACACGGAACTTTTTTTATGATTCATAGACCTTACCGCCTTGCAGACATTTTTGCCGCTTTTTCGAGACATGGCCTTGAACCTAAACGAATGCAGCTGGTCCATCCTTTTAGCGACAAGGAACCTAACATGGTTTTAATTGAAGCCAGAAAAAATGCACAGTCTAGTTTGCGAATAGAAGCACCTTTAGTTGTAAGGGAAAGCAACGGGGAATATACAGAGCAAATAAATAAAATTTACGATTCTTTTAGGAAGCCTATTCGCTAATAAGGAGAGGTTTTACAATTCCTTCTACTAGTTTTACAGTTTTATTTACGGCAGTTTCGTCGGTTGGAAGGGCAAAAAGACTGCCGGCATCACATTCGGGATTCTGGCGAACTGTTTCTTTTCGAGTGGCAATATAAAAATCTCTCTGCTGAAAAATTATGGCGGCGATTGTAAGGGAGATTTCCTTTAATTCTTTTTCAGTTTTCTTCTGTAGTTTTTCGGCACCAATAAAGGCCTGTAAAATTGCTTTAATATCAGCATTAAAGCTTTCAAGTTCAGCTTCTACAATCTTCAATGCAGGAAGATTAAAATACTGTTCTGTGTGAACAAAAACATACATGTGGAAAAGTGGCTCGTTTTCGTATAGTTCAAAAAAGCGGGTAATTAAGCGTTTGAAAAGTGGAAGTGGAGCAACTTTATTGTTTTTAATGTTGTCCAAAGTTTTTTCCGGTAAAAAAGATACAGAAGCAATTTCTTTTGCACAGTGTTCAAGAGTTGCATCGTACATAGCTTCACGGCTTTCAAAATGATTGTAAAGTGAAGCTTTTTTTATTTCCAGGATTTCAGAAATATCGGCAAGAGATGTGGCACCTGCACTTTTTTCAAAGGCACTTGCAATAAAAGCTTCAATAATTCTTTCCTGTGAAATATTCTTTTTACTCATATATTATTTATCGGAAACTAACGGTTATTAGTTTAAAAAAATAAGATAGAGACTCCGCTCCAAGTGTGGTATTTGCTTGCGTTTTGGTTAAAACAGATATATACTATTAAGAATGACAAATTAACCATTAAATGTCATTTTAATTAGGAGATAACCAATGGTTTTTGATGAGAAGTACACAGTTCCAAAAATGATTAAGGATGCTGCTGAAAAATGGCCGGAAATTCCTTCACAGTACAGAAAAGTTAATGGAAAATTCGAACCTGTTCTATATCGTGAAATGTATCAGCTTGGTTTGGACTTTGGTGCTGGTTTATTAAATCTTGGAATTAAGCGTGGCGACCTTGTAGGTCTTATTTCCGATAACCGCGCAGAATGGCTTTACGCAGACCTTGGTATTATGAATATTGGTGCATCCGATGTTCCTCGTGGCTGTGATGCTACTATAAATGATTTGGAAAAGATTTTTTCTATTACAGAAATTGAAACTGTAATTGCAGAAAATAACTCTCAGGTAAACAAAATTGTAGGATTAAAAGATAAAGTTCCAACTTTAAAACGAATTATTGTTTTTGATGCAGAAATTAAACCTGAAGTACAGGAACTTGCAAATAAAAATGCTGTAGAAATTATTCCTTTTGAAACTGTAATGAAAGAAGGCCAGAAATGGCGTATTGAAAATAAAGGGGCTGTTGAAGCTGAATTGGAAAAAGGTACAGGGGATGAAATTGCTACTGTAATCTTTACTTCTGGTACAACTGGTACTCCAAAAGGTGTTCAGTTAACTTATAAAAATTTCCTTGCACAGCTCGATGAAATTCCAGAACGAATTTTCTTAAGTCCTGGCGACAAAGCTCTTTCTGTTCTTCCTGTTTGGCACGTATTTGAACGCGAAGTAGAATATGTAATTTTAATTCAGGGTGGAGCCCTTTGTTATTCTAAACCAGTAGGATCTATTATGCTTGCCGACTTCCAGGCTATTAATCCTCATCTTTTGCCTGCAGTACCTCGTGTATTCGAAGCTGTTTACGATGGTGTTACTAAGAAGATGCGTAAAACTGGTGGTATCGTTTTGGCTATGTTTAATTTCTTTGTAAAAGTTGCAAAGATTTTAAAATCTATGACTCGAAAAATGTTCAACAAAAATGCCTGCTTTACACATTATTACACTGTATTCTGGTGGATTATCTTTATTATTCCTTGGACATTGTTATGGCCAATCTACTGGTTAGGCGACCTTATTGTTTTCAGAAAAGTTAAGGCTATGCTTGGTAAGAATTTCCGCGCTGGTATTGCTGGTGGCGGTGCATTCCCTAAAGTAATTGATGAATTTTTCTGGGCAATTGGTGTAAATGTTGTAGAAGGTTATGGTCTTACAGAAACTGCGCCTATCGTTGCTGTTCGCCCACTTGCTGATCCTGTATTCCGCACTATTGGTTCTGCTATTCGTGGTATTCAGGTAAGAATTGTTGACCCTGTAGATGGTTATGTTCTTGGTCGCGGTCAGCAGGGTGTTCTTCAGGTAAAAGGTCCTACTGTAATGAAGGGTTATTATAAACGTCCAGATTTAACAGCTAAGGCTATAAATGAAGAAGGATGGCTTGATACTGGTGACTTGGCTATTCTTACTGTTCACGATGAACTTCAGATTCGAGGTCGTATTAAGGATACTATCGTTCTTCGTGGTGGTGAAAATCTTGAACCTTTACCAATTGAAACAAAACTTGCCGAATCGCACTATATTAAGCAGGCTGTAGTTGTAGGTCAGGATATGCGCTATCTTGGTGCTCTTATTCTTGTTGATGAAGAAGAAGTTAAAAACTACGCTGCCGAAAATGGTATTGCATATGATACATACGAAAATCTTTTGCAGTCTGAAACAATAATTAAATTATACGAAGGCGAAATTGCAAATCTTATTAATGCAAAGAACGGTTTCAAAATGTTCGAACGTATTGCAAAGTTCCGTCTTATTACAAAACAATTTGAAGTTGGTGTAGAACTTTCTGCAAAACAGGAAATCATGCGTTTTAGAATCAACGAACTTTATAAAGAACAGATTGGTTCGATGTTCGTTGAAGAAGTTTAATTTCTTTAAAAAAAAACATTAAGGAACAGTCACCTGATGTTAAATGACAGTCAACCAACGTTAGAGGACAGTCACCGAACGTTCGGTGGCTGTCCTCTAACGTTGGTTGACTGTCATTTCCGTTTTAAAATAGGCTTTAGTCCAACCGTCACCTTTTTTTTCTTGAATTCTCCGTAAACTTTTATTACCTTATTTATTAATACATCTTATAATTTTTAAACTTTTAGAGGCACATATGGCTAAATATCAGTTTCAAACAGAAGTAAATCAGCTTCTTAAATTAATTATTCATTCACTTTATTCAAATAAAGACATTTTCCTTCGTGAAATTGTTTCAAACGGCTCTGATGCTTTGGACAAATTAAAGTATCTTACAGTTTCTGATGAAGCTTACAAAGGAATTAAATTCGAACCAAGACTTGATATCCAGTTTGATGAAAAGGAAGGAACTCTTACAGTTCAGGATTCTGGTATTGGTATGACTGACGAAGATTTAACTAACAATCTTGGTACAATCGCTCGTTCAGGTACAAAAGCTTTCATGGAAAAATTGACAAGCGAAGCAGCTAAAGATTCAGCTTTAATTGGTCAGTTTGGTGTAGGTTTCTACTCTGCTTTCATGGCTGCTAACAAAATTGACGTTTACACTCGCAAGGCTGCTGCCGACGGAAAAATCTGGCACTGGTCTTCTGATGGTACAAACTCTTACGACATTGAAGAAGTTGCAGCAGATTCAGCTGTAGCTAAAAAATACGGCTTTGATAAATCAGAAACAACAGGTTCTGCAATTGAAATGCACTTAAACGACGACAGCAAAGAATTTGCCAGCCGCTGGAAGATTGAAGAACTTATTAAACGTTACTCAGACCACATTGCTTTCCCAATCTACCTTCACTATGAGCAGAAAAAATATGATGATAAAGGAAACGAAACTGGCAGCGAAAATAAAGTAGACCAGGTAAACAGCGCTTCTGCTTTGTGGAAACGTTCAAAATCTGAACTTAAAGCTGCAGATTACAATGAATTCTACAAAACTTTTGGCCACGACGGTCAGGATCCTTTGCACTATGTTCACACACATGCAGAAGGAACTCAGGAATATACAACTTTGTTCTACGTTCCTCAGACAGCTCCATTCGACATGTATCAGGCAGATTACAAATCTGGAGTTAAACTTTATGTAAAACGCGTATTCATTACAGATGACGACCGTGAACTTTTGCCATCTTACCTCCGTTTTGTACGTGGTATTATCGATTCAGAAGATTTGCCATTGAACGTTAGCCGCGAAATTCTTCAGCAGAATAAGATTTTGGACAATATCCGTTCATCTTCAGTTAAAAAGCTTCTTAGCGAATTCAAGAAGATGGGTGAAGCTGCAGACAAAGCAAAAAAAGCTGAAAATCCTACAGATGATGAAAAAGCTGCAATTGAAAAATGGAGCAAATTTGTTAAGAACTTCAACCGCCCTATGAAGGAAGGTTTATACAGTGATTATACAAACCGCGATGAAATTGCTGAAATTGTACGTTTCAAATCTACAGATGCAAGTGGCAATGGTGAAAACTGTTACACAAGCTTTGCAGATTACGTTCAGAGAATGAAGCCAGAACAGAAGGCAATTTTCTACATCAGCGGAAGCGATGAAAAGAATTTGCGTGCTAACCCACTTGTAAAGGCTTATACAGACAAAGGCTTTGAAGTTTTAATTATGGATGATGATATTGACGATATCGTAATTCCAGGCTTCGGAAAATATAAGAATGAATATGAACTTAAGGCTGTAAACCGCTCTGGCGCTGATGAAGACTTAGTTGGCGATAAAGAAGAAGCTAAAAAGAAGGAAGAAGCATTTAAGCCTGTAACAGACAAGATTAAAAAAGCCCTTGGTGAAAAGGTAAAGGATGTTAAACTTTCTAAAACTTTAAGTGGCGAAAACCCATCTTGTATCGTTGTAGATGAAAATGATCCTTCTTATCAGATGATTCAGATGATGCGTGCCATGGGTCAGGCTGGTCCAGATTTGAAACCTATTTTGGAAGTAAACGGCGACCATCCAATCCTTGCAAAAATCAAAGATTCTGATGATGAAGCTTTAATTGCAGATGTTTCAGAAGTATTGTTCAATCAGGCATTGCTTATTGCTGGTGTTGAAATTAAAGAACCTGCTGCATTTGTTAAGAGTTTGAATAACTTGTTAAGCAAATAAATTAGATATTTCTTTTAGATATGAACCCCTTTTACTTTTACCAGTGAAAGGGGTTTTTTATTATAACTTCATTTTCCAGCCTACGCTGAATACAGGGCTTATTTTGTAATCATCAGAATCTATAATCCATGTTTTTTTATAGATTTTAAAAGCGTAGTCGTTCCAGTCTGGAATGTTTATATCGAATGCACAGGCAATGAATGCTCTTGAGAATGGTGATTCATAGAAATTCCATGAAATTTTGAAACAAGGAATTGAAAGTGAAGCAATCTGTTCTTCAATTTCTGCGTCTGAAAATTCCCGGTCAAGTTCTGAAAGTTTCTTTCCAACATCTTCGTTGTAAACAAATTTCCATAAGAATTCAAAATCTAAACTGGTTTTTGGGAATGAAAGTTCTGTTCCTAATCCTAAATAAATTGAACCAAAACTTGAGTCTTCAAAGTATTCTTCTCTAGGTTTTGCAAATCCGAATGTTGTAAATAAGTGTTTAGAACCACCCTGGTAAAATAAATCAACACAATCATCAGAATCAAAAGCAATCGTCAAATCGTGTAAACCATTTTCGACATAGTTAATTAAACCAAAGGTAATACCAGTGTTTTCTTCTGCAATGTTAATTAAACCAATCTGAGCACCATTAACTGTTTTTGCAACATTTATAAGGCCAGAAAGTTGCATTCCATTGACCGTATTTCCATAATTGAAGGCACCAGCAATTTGCATACCATTAATTTCTTTTCCAATATTAAACAAGCCGGCTATCTGCATACCATTTAAGTTTCCAGAAGAAACGTTAAATACAGGAGCAAACTGCAAACCATCAAGGTGCTTTGTAGAAATGTTAAAGAATTCCGAAATCTGTGCACCGAATATATTTCCTGTTGCAATGTTGAAAATTGTAGAATATTGAATAGCACCCAAATTTTTTACTTTAGATCCAATAATACCTACAGAAAATAAGGTGTCTTCAGAATCTTCGCCTACAAAATAAACTCCAGGTACAAACATAAGCGAAAATGGTTCTGCTTCTAAATAATTAAATTTCGAATTAAAGTCAAATCTAAAATCTAAATCAAGAATTTCGTCATCTTCCGAATCTTCATAAATTTCTTCTGTATTTTCTACTGTGTCCTTTTTATATTTTTCTTCTTTTGTTTCTTCAAGGTCGTCTAAAGTAAGGAACTCGTCATCATCGTTTTCAATAAGTTCGTTGTTACCACGAAGGCGGTTTGTTTTTCTTTTAATAGAAGATAGGGAATTCTGGTCCAGAACATAAACCTGATCTTTTTCGAGAATAAAAGTTCCCTGTTTTGTAGCATATTCATCGACTATAAGTGCAGAATACTGACCACTTGGAAGCGCCATAAAAATAGGCTGACCTTCTATCTTATTAATTTCAGAAATAAGTTTGTCGTTGGCATCGCGAATAATGAATTTTCCTTTTGCTTCTTTAGAAAGAGAAAGCATTGATTCGGCTGTTGTAAGATCTGAAAGAATTAAATCGCCAGAACCTACAAGGGTGATATTGTAGTTAGGATGTTGTGGACCAGCTTTACTAGTTTCTGTTTTTGACAAAGTGTCGTTAAAAGCATAAGAATAAAGTTCGTTGAGAGTAACTTTATTGTCGCCAGATGTGTCGGCAGCACCGCGAAGGCCTGTAATCATTGCATTTGTAAAATAGGAAGCAGCAATTTCGTCCGATTCTTGTGAAGATTCATTATCGGAACTGGAAGATAAATAAGCGTGTCCTGTAACAACAGATGAATCATCAATTAAAAAAGGCTTTCTTTTTTGGCCGCCCTTTGTACGAATAAAGTTACCCGAGTAGCAGGAATCAAGAATTACAACGTGAATGTCACTTGGAACTGCTGTAATGGCGGCCTTAAGTTTTGAATAATCATACTTTGCATCTCCCAAAAGAAGAGAAGTTTCATCTGAATGGCCTGAATAATAAAAAATAAATTCCGAGCGCTTTGAGTTATTTGTGCTTTCTGTAATTGCCTTTGAAATATCATCTAAAGCTTTATCTACAGTTTCTTTTGAAGGATCAATTAAAATGCGACTGTTCGATTCTGAAACTCCACCAATTTCGGCCATGGCATTTTTGAAAGACTGAGCATCTGTTCCAGCGTAAAGCAATCGTTCGCGGCTTTTTCCACCGTAATTTGAACCAATGTAAATGGCGTATCTGTCTACTCCGCTTACCGATTCGTCTGAAATTGTAACGGCAGATAATGTACTTAATGAAAATGTTAGAAGCAGCGCTGTAAGTGCAAGTATTTTTTTCATATATTTCCCCGTTTATTTTTCAATCAAGAAAGTTTTAGCTTCTATCTGCTTTGGTAAGAACGAGAGTTTTTCCAGATATTTAATGTTCTTTGCGTTCTTAATTTTTGTTTCAATATTTTCCAAAGAGAACTGTTTTTGGCTGGAAACCATAATAAAGAATTCAAAATCAGGAGCATCATCAAGTTCGTAAGAAAAATCTAATGGAATTTCTTCGTTACTATGCTTAAGTTTTGCAGCATTCCAACTGGTTTCTGGATAATGGCGGGTTATGCTACCATTTCCATCTACACTAAAAATAATTCCGTATTCATTATTTCCTGCCTGGTAAGTGATTTGTAAAACATCTCCTTCCTTTGCAGTATCGCCATTTGAAAGCGCGTGAATTTCATTGCCTTTCTGGGTGTAAATTGAAAGTCCGGCTTCCTGGGCAACTGGTGCTGCACCTTTTAATCTAACTTCCATTGCCGCAGCTGGGGTTTTGCTTTTGTAAGAGCGAATGCCCGCTGGAATTGCAATTGCAGCAACAAAAACTGCAGCGGCAGCATAAGAAATAATTTTATATGACTTAAAGGAAAGAACTGGCTTCGTCGTAGTTTTTGCCATAATTGCAGCTTTCATAGCCTCTGGAGTATAGCGGTTCAAAATCTCCATATTAGACTGGCTTAACTTTGCAAGTTCCTGGTCAATAGTTTCTTTTCCATAAACTGAATAGTAATCTTCTGCTTTGAGTTCAGAATTATAAATACCTTCAATAATTCTACTTGGAATAGCCATACTTTCCTCCTGCATATTCGCGCAGTTTAGTAAGACGTTTACGCACACCAGAAACAGACATTTTCATTTTTTCTGCTGTTTCTTCCAGGGTGTAACCGTCGACATAGTGTAGAATTGCAATTTGGCGGTCTTTAGAATCTCGGTCCGAAAAGATACAGTCCAGTAAAATGGATGTTTCAATCTTTTCTTCGCCCAAAGAACTGTTGCTGTCTTCTACTATTTCTGCAATTACTTCAAATTCAGGACCACTTCTGAGTTTGTCTGATCTAATTTTGTTTAAGCAGACATTTGTAGCCATTGTATATAACAGGCTGGAGCATACTTCAGAAATCTTTTCCTTACGTTCAATGAGACGAATAAATACATCCTGCATGGCATCAAGCGCTTTTTCCTCGTTTTTTAAAAGAAATCGACAGCGTCTTAATACCATAGGACCGAACTGGCGGTACAGAGTATCAAAATCATCCATTGATAAAGTTTTCATTGTAGAAAATTTCCTATCTATATATGTAACAAACGAAGGAGAAAAATATGTTACTTATTTAGTAATTATTTAAAGTTTTTGTTATTGGTGATTTTGAATGCTCGTCACCAGCGCTACGAATAACTTCTTCCATACGTTTTGTAAGATGTTTTGCAGCAAGAGATTCAGATTCACCGGCAAATTCGCTGATAGAAATAACTGGGAGTTTAATAATATTGTAAGTATATTTTTCTATAGGATTAAAACTCCAAAGAGGGTCGTGTTTTCCCAAACCATATTTATCTGAACCACCAATGAAGAAAGGCTGTACATCACAATTTGCATAAAGAGCAATGCGTGCAGCACCTTTTTTATAATTATTCTGTCCATGGCGAGGTGAACGTGTTCCTTCTGGGAAAATAATAACGTTACAACCTTTATCAATAAGCTTTTTACATTCAACAAGTACATCGTCGAATTCTGTTGTATTTGTAATATACGCCTGACGAATTACACCACCAAGAGGAGTTTTAATAAGTCCACCACGAACAATACAAGTTGAGTTTGGCAATAAAGACATTAAGTATACAAAGTCCAGCAATGATGGGTGATTGGCAATTACAACCTTTCCTTTTACTTCGAGGAAGTCTTTTCTGTCTTCAACCACAAGCATTGATGCGTGAACAAGCTGCAAAATTCCAAGGAAACGTCTGAAAGTTTTAGAAACATAAGCACGAGCATCAATTCCAAAATCTTCGCCTTTTTTACTTGAGAACAAGCGGATAAAAGGAAAAGCAAAAATTGCCAGAATAACTGCACCGCCACCAAAAACGATAAAAGCGATTATTTTTGCGAAACATCGGAAAAAATATTTAATAGGATTCGAAATCTTTGGTAAATCGTTATGGTTGTAGTATTTCTGAATTTCTTCTTTTGATAACTCACTCATTTTACTTCTCCTAGTTAATCAAATATTTCAAAAATTCTACAGGAGAATCTGGAACATTTGAAAAATCTTCAAAGGAAATACAACTATCTTTTTTTTCTGAACTAATAATACAGGCAAATGCAAGTGGAACATTTTCTTTTGGGCATTTGTCGCCATAATAATTTGGAACTAATTCATCGGAATAAACGAAAATAACTTCTTTTTCTGTACCTGCAAGAACTGGTGCTACTGCTGTTTTAAAACCATCGGCAAAATTATTTTTTGAAGGAAAGATTACCGAATAACCACCTTTCATGCCGAACGCCAGCGAAGCAGATGAAATTGGAGTATTAAAAACCGAAAGTGAGAAGGCTGCAGGAAGAATCATATCATCTTCAATAAGGCCCTTGTTAATTGTAAATTCGCGTTCAATTTCTCCGCGAAGAGACATGTAAACAATTTTAGTTTCTTTATCAAGCTGAGTTTTTTCAAGCAGATTGTGCATTACGTGAACGGTCATTTTAGTAATCTGGCTAAGACGACGACGGAATAAAGGATCTGTATATTCCAGCTTAGGAGATTCTTTTATCTGTTCAATCTGTGCATTTCCACTTGCCCAGTCCTGCCACAACTTTTCGTCATCGCCAAGACCAGGAGCCCATGCATTAATATTTGATATAAAAAAGTTTTTCATTATCTATATTTATTTACAAACCTTTTTGAAACACAACAAAGAATAAGCATTTGAACCCAAGTTGTGGTGAGCAACATCAAGTTTAAATCCAGCTTCTTCAATTGCATCTACAAGTTCCTGGAAACGATACATTTTGCTGTTTCCGTTGGCAATACATGTAAAGTATAAAGAAGTTCCCTGCAAAGCATAAGAACTAGCTTCAAATTTCTGCTGATCCCAAAGTGGTTCCAAAACCCAAACGTTTGTATTTTCGTTGGCAGCTTCGTAAACCTTTTTCAAGATTTTTGTAACCTGGTGCAAGCTGAAACAGTCGAGGAACTGGCTCATCCAAACTGCATCTGGATCTTTAGGAAGTTTTGTAGATTCCTGCAAAACGTTACCCATGCTAAAGTCAACGCGGTCTGCAAAACCTGCATCTGCAGCGTTCTTTTTAGCAACGTTAGCCTGTCCTGGTAAGTCACAGATTGTCATATGAACATCTGGATTATAGCGGCAGCATGTCAAAGACCATTTACCTGTGTTTCCACCAATGTCCAAAATGTGTTTTGGTTTTTTAGCAAATACGATTGGCAATGCTTCTGGGAATGCAATGTCAGAATAGAAGTGGTCAAATTCGAACCAAGATTTTTTAGGCTGATCTGGTAAAGTTGAAAGTGCTTCGTAAACTGTAGTCCACTGATCGCCAAAAACTTTAAGTCCTTCAGGTTTGCCGTTTACAATAGATTTTTCCAAATCCCAAGCACCCTGATAACAAATGTCGTTTGTGAACCAGAAGTTTACTTTACAAAGATCATCTTCAAGAAGCATCCAACCAATTTTACCAAGCTTATATTTTTCTGTTTTAGGGTTAGATTCTGAATCTTCTGTAAGTTTAATAACGTTCATTCCAAGAGCCATTTCACAAAGAACGCCAACACCATATTCAGAAAGGTTAGTTTTTTCAGCTAAAGCTTTGCGTGTAATTCCTTCTTCATCGGCAGCTTCAATTGCCTGAAGAATACCAAGGTTAATCATTGTTTTAATTGCCTGGAAAGCTAAAGGTGCAAATGCAATTTTGTTAGCTTCAAATTTTGCATCTACCGCACGAATATTATCTGACTTAAATTTGTTGATATCGTAGAAAGAAGAATCCATCTCTGTCCCCATTTTTTTATAATATAATAACTTTACTATAATATATATAATCAACTAGTTTTTCAAGTTACGGGGAAATAGGGTAAGTAGTGTCACAAAAATACATTGTTTTCAAACGTTTTACATTGTTTTGATATATTGAACAAATGTCGCTTTTGTCATAGAATAAGCAGTGAATAACTATAATATATGAGAGAAATCTAAATGGAACAATTAAAAAAAGAAATTAAAGAAGTAATTATTTCGGCTCTTCAGTTGGAAGATATTACTCCAGAAAACATTGTTGATTCAGAACCTCTTTTTGGTGCAGGACTTGGTTTGGACTCAATTGATGCTCTTGAACTTGGCGTTGCATTAAAGAAAAAATTCGGAATAAAATTTTCTTCAGAAAGCGAAGAAAATAAAAAACATTTTGCTTCAATTAATGCTTTGGCTGATTATATTTCAGCTGCAAAAGCAAATTAATATAAATGGAGAAAGGTATGTCTAAAGAAGAAATTTTTGATAAGCTTAAGAACATTTTGGTTTCAGAATTCGAACTTGATGAAGGTGATGTAACTCCTGATGCTTTACTCGGAGATGATCTTGATTTGGATTCAATCGACTCAATTGATCTTATCGTAAAAATGAAGGAATTCATGCCAGCAGACAAAGGAAACGTAGACCCATCTATTTTCAAAACAGTAAAAACTGTTCAGGACGTAGTAGAAGCTCTCGTTCCATACATGGCATAAGGTTTTAATGAATTGATGAAAAAGTTCCTTAAGGCTCTTTTTTATGTAATTGCGGCTGTTTATCCAATACTTGTATTTTCACTTCTTGTGATTTTCAAGGTTGACACAAAAGTTTTGTCTTTGTGTATTATTGCGTTAGCAGCTGCATTTTTTTTGAGTGCCACAGGAAGTAAAAAGGCCGGAGATAAGAAAGAAAAAGGCGCATTAGACTGGAAGCCTCTGGTTAGCTCGCTGCTCTTCTTAATTGCCGGTCTTTTTTGTTTTATTACAGGTAAAGAATATTTTATTAAATTATATTCGGTTGTAATAAACATTACTTTGCTGTTTGTCTTTGGAAGCACTCTGTTTCTTGAACCTAATATGATTTTTAGATTTGCAACTTTGGCAGATCGTTCAATAAAAGGTTCATCTTACGAAGAAAACGTAAAATCGTATTGTAAAAAAGTAACTATTATATGGTGCTGTTTTTTTATACTTAATGGTGGTGCTGCAGCATACACTACATTCTTCTGTTCAAGAGAAGTTTGGGCTCTTTACAACGGCGGAATTTCCTATGGCTTAATGGGAACACTGTTTGTTGTAGAATATATTATTAGAAAAATAGTAGATAAAAAAATGATTAAAGCATATCCAATTACAAAATTTAAAGCAGATTCTCGTAAAGACGATTACATTATGTGTTACAACGAAATCTGGTCTAAAAAAGAATACAAAACATGGAAGGATTTCTTAATTGATACTGCGAGAGTTCGCAAATTTATTGAAGCAAATCCTGCCGATGAATATATACTCCATTGTGAAGATTACTGGTATTTTCTTTGTACATTTGTTGCCTTGCTCCAGTGCAAAAAAGCCACATATCTTACTCAGAACATTACCGAAAGCTTCCTTGCCGATGTACGTAAACCAGAAATGGTATTTTTAACAGATCAGGAAGCAGCCGATTCAGTTTCTATTCCAGAACTTATTGAAAAATCTGAAATTCCTGCAGAAGAATATTTTAGAACTTGCCCAGAAATTAACGGCGAAGAAACAAGAATCTTCCTGTTTACATCTGGTTCAACTGGTAAGCCAAAAGCAGTTCCACAGCGCATGAAGGAATTTGAAGAAGATAATGCCTTCATCATTTCTAAATGGGGTCAGGAATATAACAGCCGCAAGCTTGTTACAACTGTAAGTCAGCATCATATTTATGGTTTCCTTTTTGGTATTTCGTTACCATTTACATTAGGAACACCTTTTCGCCGCAAACGTGTTGAATTCCCAGAAGAATTTGAAGTTATGACAGACGAAACTTACATTCTTATTGCAACTCCAGCATTCCTTAAACGTACAGTAGAAGTTGAAGATAATCTTAAAATGAAAAATATCTGGATCTTTACTTCTGGTGGAGCTGTTAGCCCAGAACTTGCCGTACAGTGCGGAAATTTGTTTAAGTTCTACCCACTGGAAGTTTATGGTTCTACAGAAACTTCGGGAATTGCTTACCGTCAGCAAGATAAAGATGGCCTTTTGTGGACACCTTTTGCAAATGCTAAGCTCTGGCTTGGCGACGACGGTTGTTTAAGAATTATTTCGCCTTATATTAAAAACCCAGAAGGTTTTGCAACTGCAGATTTAGCAGAATTCCAGGCAGATGGCCGTTTCCTTTTGAAGGGCCGTTCAGATTCAATTGTAAAGATTGAAGAAAAACGTATTTCAATGACAGAAGTTGAAAATCGCCTTTTGGAAAGTGGACTTGTAAAAGAAGTAAAGGTTGTAGCATTAACAAATGATGTTCGCCAGTATTTGGCTGCGGCACTTGTTCTTAACGAAAAAGGAAAGGAACAGTTTGGTAATACAGAAAAATTTTTGATAAACAGACATTTCCATGATTATTTAATGAATTACTTTGAAAATGTTGTAATTCCAAAAAAATGGAGATTCTTAGATAAACTTCCAACAGATGTTCAGGGTAAAGTTCATAAGTTGGACATTGTTGCTATGTTTGAGGAGAAATAAAATGAAAGAAGCAAATAATCACGATATAGTAAATGAAGAAATAATCTCAAAAGAAGATGATAAAATTGTTTTGGAATTTGTAATTCCTGGAACAAGTGATTTTTTTGACGGACACTTTCCAGAATACAAACTCTTGCCAGCCGTAGCTCAGTTTGAAGTTGTTACTCGTTTTTCTAGAAAATATCTTGGAACACAGCGTTACGTTCCTTCAATCAAGAGAATTAAATTTTCTGCTCCTATTAGACCAGAAACAAAAATCCACCTTGAATTGACAAAAAACGCTGCAAAAGGAACTGTGACTTTTAATATGTCTGATGCTAATGTTGAAGGAAAAGTTTATTCTTCTGGAACTTTTAATTCATTATCAGAATAGTGAGAAAAATATGAAATATGGTTTTGTAATTCCAGTATACAATCACGGTGCTACTCTTGAATCGGTAGTTGAAAGTCTTCTGCCATATGGTTTTCCTATTATTGCTGTTGACGATGGCAATGATGAAAAAAATAAGGCTTTTATTCGTGCTGTAGAACAAAAATATCCTTTGGTAACTGTTGTAACACGAGAAAAGAACGGTGGAAAAGGCCGTGCTTTGATAGATGGAATTATTAAAGCTCATGAAATGGGTTTAACTCATATACTCCAGCTGGATTCTGATGGTCAGCACGATGCATCACGAGTAAACCGTTTTGTTGAATTATCTGAAAAAAATCCAGATTCAGTGATTTGTGGCTGCCCTGAATACGATGCAAATGCACCTAAAGCCCGCGTTAATGGCCGTAAGTTTGCAAATGGCTGGATTCATATTGTAACTCTTTCAAAAGACATTGTAGATGCAATGATTGGTTTTAGAGTTTACCCTGTAGAAGATTTTGTAAAAGTTTGCCAGAAGTCCTGGTACATTGATGGAAGAATGGGTTTTGATATTGAAATTCTTGTTCGTTTACATTGGGCAAAGGTTAAAATCATTTCTGAACCAGTAAAAGTATTCTATCCAGAAAATGGAATTTCTAATTACAGATATTTCCAGGATACAGTTCGCATTTCTTGTACTTATGCACGACTTTGTCTTGGCATGTTTGTACGTTTCCCAGTTCTTCTTGCAAGGAAGTTTAAGAGAAAATAATAGATGAAAAAAGAAGAAACAACCCACTGGGCGGATAATAAAGAAGTTGTAAAATCAAGCCTTCCTTTAAAATTCACCCTGTTATTAATTAAATTAATTCCAGGCTTTATCCTCAGAATTTTTATTTATTTAGTTAGTTTTTTCTTTTTCTTATTTACGCCAAAAGCTCGTAAGGCTGCACGTATTTATCAGCAGCACTTAAAAACATTTACAAACGGTGCTACTCCAAAAGTTATTCGCAGTTATCCTCAAATTCTTTCGTTTGCTTTTTGTATTGTAGAAAAAATGGAAGGCTGGCTTGGTAAAATTAAATTCAGCCAGATTGAATACCAGAACGACGATATTGATTCAATCTTAGATGATTTGAGACGCGGGCAGGGGTGTTTGTTACTTACTTCACACCTTGGAAACATGGAACTTATGCGCAGTCTTAACGACAATAACGAAAAGCTTGTTGGACGTTATGTTCCAGTTTACGTAATTATGGATACAAAAATTTCACCTCAGTTTACAGAAACTCTTAATTCTATAAACGGAAAAGTAGGTGTAAATATTATCGATTCATCAGAAATTGGCCCAGACTCAATGGTAACTTTAATGGATGTTATTGAAGAAGGAGCAATGGTTGTTATTGCAGGCGACAGAACTTCGGCTCAAAACCGCGAAAAGGTAATTACACAATCTTTCTTGGGCGAAGAAGCATATTTCCCTTACGGAGTTTTCTTAATACCATTCCTTCTAAAGGCTCCTGTATATTACATGTTTGGAATGCGAGAAAAAATCTCGGTTTTCAAACCAAATTATAAATTCCATATTGAAAAATCTAAAATTGATTTTAATTGTGGAAGAGCAAAACGCGAAGAAATGATTAAAGAATGCTGTAAGGAATTTGCAGAAAAACTGGAAAAATATTCGGCTATTTATCCGTTCCAGTGGTACAACTTCTTTGATTTTTGGAATAAGGATGTATGAAAAGAAGTATAATTTTAAGTTTATTATTAACAGTTGCCTTTTGTTTAAATGCCGAAGCACTTACTCTAAAATCTGTTTGCCAGGGGCTTTCTAAAAATCCAAACTCAACAGGCGACTTTACACAGATTAAAACTATAAATGCAAACGGCCGCCAGTTAAAATCTTACGGGCGTTTTATTATCTGCCCAATGGGAATAATGTGGAAAACACAAAAGCCATTCCCATCAAGCATTGTAATTACAGAAGATAAAATGGTGCAAACTGCAGCAGACGGTAAACAGTCGGTAATGAGTGCCAGTGGCAATGAAATGTTCAAAAGCATTTCTGCATCATTAAGTGCTGTTTTTACAGGCGACGAAAAAGCGCTTCTTTCTAATTTTGAAACAAACCTTGTAGAAGGGGAAAATGGCAATTGGACAATCAGCCTAAAACCAAAAGATTCTTCAATCGCCGCCGTAATCGAAAAAATGGAAATGCAGGGCACTACCACCGCCAACGCAATTGTCATGAATTCCATTGAAATTTTCGAAGGCAGCAATAACAAAATTAAATACGAATTTTCAAATCAGGAATATCCAAAGGAATTAACAGCGGATGAAAAAGCAAACTTCATTTTTAAGTAATCTTTCAGACAAAACTTTACGTACAATTTGGGGAGTTTACCACTTTGGTATTCTTGCTGCTTTTTTACTGGTTCTTTTATTTGCCCACAAAAACATAAAAATTGATTCAGACCTTTTTAATATGATTCCTAAATCTCTTTCTATGGAATCGGTAAAAAAAGCAGATGAAAAAATGACCTCTGTAACAGGGCAAAATGTTTTTATTCTTGTGGCAAATCCAAGTTTTGACGAAGCAAAAACTGTTGCAGTTAAAGTTTACGAAGAGCTTTTGACTACAGAATATTTCGATTCAATCTCTCTCTATAATGATTTAAATACAATGGGCGATACAACCGACTTTTTGTTTAAGTATCGCTGGAACATGATTGACCCTACCACCGTCACCGCCCTTTCCACCGCCGAAGGAACAGAAACTTTTGCAATGAACGCACTTTCTCAGGCCTACGGTGGCTTTACAATGCTTCCTTTAGATAATCTGGAAATGGATCCTTTTATGCTTACAGAACATAACTTGCAAGTTTATCTGGAGGCCTTGCAAAAATCTGGTACAGCTATGACTTTGACCGACGGCGTTCTTGCATCGCAGAAAGACGGAGTATGGTACATAATGATAAGGGGCGTTTTGAATAAAAAAGGAAGCGCCCTTGCAAGTAAGAAAAACGGTATTACCACAATTTATGATGTTTGTGGCAAATACGAAAATGGCGATACTCGTTTTATTTATTCGGGAACACCTTACCATAGTCACAAAAGTTCTACATCTGCTTCCCGTGAAATTTCGTTAATTGCAACAATTTCGATGCTAATTGTTATTTTAATGCTGATTGTTGTATTCCGTTCACCAAAGCCACTTTTGTATTCTGTAGGTTCAATTTTAATTTCGGTAACTGTGGCTTTTCTTTCTACACTGGCAGTTTTCCAGAGAATGCATATTATTACTCTTGTGTTTGGAACTTCGTTAATTGGTTCATGTATAGATTACAGCCTTCACTTTTTTGCTCACTGGGCGGGTAATGCAGATTTAAAAACTGGTACAGAAATTAGAAAACATATTATTTCGGGGCTTACAATGGCAATTGTTTCTTCGGGAATTTGTTTTGCAATCCTTTTGTTTGCACCTTTTACTTTGCTTAAGCAAATGTCGTTTTTCTGTCTTACAGGGTTAATTAGTTCTTACCTTACAACAATTGCAATTTATCCTTCTATTAAATTGCCAGAAGGAAGCCGCCAGTTAAAATATCTTCCACAGTTTAAAACAGTTATGGCTAAGCTTCAGAATAAGGTTGTTGGTCGTACTGTAATTATTTTGCTTTTTGCCTTTGTAATTGTTTCTATTGGGCTTTTCCGTAAAAACATTAAGCTCGAAAATAATATTCTTTCTTTATATAAAATGCAGGGGCGAATTCTTAATGATGAAATGGAAGCTGGCCAGATTATTCAGTATAGTCCTTCTGGCTGGTACATTATTGAAGGAGATTCAGAAGAAGCCCTTTTACAAAACGAAGAAAATTTCCGTCAAACTTTTGAAGAATTTACTGGTGGCAATTTAGGTTATATTTCACCATCACTTTTTATTCCATCTATTAAACGTCAAAAAGAAAGCAGGGCTGCTGCACAAAATTTAATGGCAATTGCAGATTTCCAGCTGGAAGCTTTTGGTTTTGAGCCAGAAGCAGTAGAAGATTTAAAAAAGGCCTTTGCGGCTTCTGCTAATGATTTTATTTCTTTTGGCAACAACAATATTCCAGATTTTTTACTTTCGTCAATTTCAACTGCATGGCTTGGAGAAATTAATGGAAAATACTATTCCGTACTTCTTCCAAACCAAGTTGGCGACTACCAGAGTTTTAAAAATCTTGCCGACACTTGCGAAAGCGTATATTTTATTAGTAAATCTGCAGATGTTAGCCGTGATTTAGACAAGCTTACTTTAATGGTATTTAAGTTTTTTGCATTGGCATATGTACTTATGTTTGTAATGCTTAAATTCTTCTATAATTGGAAGCAGTCGTTTAAGATTGTTTCAGTTCCACTTTTAATTATCCTTATGACTGTGGCAATTTACGCAATTGCAAATATTAAACTGGAATTTTTCTCGGTTACAGGGGTGATTCTGGTATTTGGTCTTGGACTTGATTACATTATTTATGTTATGGAAAATGAAAAGCATGTTGAAGGGGAAGGAAAGGCCCTTGAACCTTTTGCAACAATGCTTTCATTTGGAACAACAGTAATTTCATTTGGCGCTTTGGCTCTAAGTTCGTTCCAGCCAGTACATTTAATTGGACTTGCAATTTTTATTGGCCTTACAACTGCTTATGTTTGTAGTTTTTTCTACGGACGTACAAAAAAGGAATAGGTTATGTTTGTAAAATTAAAAAAGTTTCCAGTTTTCATTTGCCTTTTAATTCTTGTAACTCTTACTTCCTGCAGTTCTACAAAAAAAATTGATGCAGATACAGAACTTTCGCCAGTTTATATTACAAATACAAAGCCAATTCAGCTTTTGCCACCTTCAAGTATGGAAGGTTCAGAAAGTTGTCTGCAGCTTTTGAATGGAGATTTTGGAACACAAAGTTTTTCTCTTTTAGTCTATTTTGAGGCAGATGAAAATGGCATTTTTATGACTTTGTTAAACGACTTTGGCACAGATATGGGAAGCCTTTCTTATGACGGTTCAAGTGTCTTGTTCGAATCAGCTGTTTTTCCTAAAAATATGAAGGCAGAATATATTCTAGCAGATATTCAAAATGCATATTATAAAGTTGAAGATTTGAAGGCAAACTATGAAGCTGCCGGACTTACCTTTGAAGTGGTAAATGACGGTGAAAAATCTATTAGAAGAATAAAAAATGGTAAAAAAATTGTAGAAGAGATTACAATTTCTGGTAATTTCATTAGAATACATAACATCCTTCGGGGATATGAATATAATTTGACTGGAGAAGAATAATGGCATTTTATATTTCAAAACCAGGTGTAATGTGTTGCGCCGGAACTTCGCTTGAAGAATTATGGACTTCGGTTACAACTGGAAATCAGAGCGGCATAAAGAAAGTAAAAACTGCAACAAATGAAGAATTTTACGCCGCTAGAGTTGATGATTCAAAATTAAAACCATCTTCTTCCCGCTACGACATGCGAATTATGAAATTGGAAGAAGCTGCACTTGAACAGATTGCAGGCGATATTGAAACTGCAAAAGCAAAGTTTGGTGCTGAACGAATTGCCGTTTGTATTGGTTCTTGCGACAACGGTACAGAATTTTCAGTAGCAGGACACAGAAAGTATTTTGCAGAAGGCAGTTTCCCAGAAAATTACAGCCTTGAAATTCAGGGTGCAGATTATGTAGCAACTTTTATTGCAGAAAAATTTGGCTTAAAAGGGCCTGCTACAACTTTTAGCACAGCTTGTTCTTCAAGTGCAAGTGCAACTGTAAAAGCTGCGGAATTGCTTGCTGCAGATTTAGCAGATGCTGTTGTAGTTGGTGGAATTGATATTGCATCAGATACAGTTTTAATTGGCTTTAGTGCTTTGGAAGCTGTTTCTAGCGAAATTACAAATCCTTGCAGCAAAAACAGACACGGAATTACTCTTGGTGAAGCTGGTGTTTTCTATCTTCTTACTAAAGAACAACTTAGCGAAAAACCAGTTCAGCTTTTGGGTTGGGGCGAAAGTGCAGATGCTTACCATATGACTTCTCCAGATCCAAGTGGAGCTGGTGCCGAAAAGGCAATTCGCCGTGCTTTGGAAAGGGCAGGTATTTCTGCTAAAGATGTAGATTATGTAAATATGCATGGAACTGGAACAAAATTAAACGACAGTATGGAAAGTAAAGCTATAGATGCTGTTTTTGGTGATTATAAAGTGCCAGTTTCTACAACAAAAGCAATTACAGGTCATACTTTGGGTGCTGCTGCAGCTTTGGAATTAGCCATTTGCTATTCATCGATAAATAATGTAGCATTACCAGTACAGGTATGGGATAAGGAACAAGATCCTGAACTTCCAGTGTTAAATATTGTAGATAAAAATACTAAATTGGAAAAAACAACAAAAATTTGCCTTTCTAACAGTTTTGCTTTTGGCGGGGCAAATGCAAGTTTAGTTATAGGAGTGCGTTAAATGGAAATTCAGCAGCACATTGAATATGATGAATTAATTAATTATCTTCCACACAAAGGAAAGATGTTTTTGCTTTCTCGTGTAACACAGCACGACATTGTAAATCATACAATTACAAGTGAATATGACATTACAGAAAATTGTATTTTCTATGAACCAGAATTTGATGGAGTTCCAACTTGGGCCGGCTTTGAATTTATGGCACAGGGAATTTCAGCTTTAACTGGAATTACTAATACAATTAAAGGTAGAACACCGCTTCCAGGATTTATTCTTTCAGTTATGGAGTTTAAATCTGAAGTAGGATATCTTAAGAACAATACAACAATTCAGATGAAAATAAACGAAGATTTCCGCGATGAAGAAAATCATGTTTATCGTTACATTTGCGAATTGTATGCAAAAAAAGGTGATGCAACTCCATCTGTTACAGCAAAAATTTCTGTAATGGAAACAGAAGATGCACACGCATTATTTGGAGATTAATAGGAGAAATATATGGCAAACGAAGACAAAAAAGTTTTAGTTACAGGTGCCAGTGGTGGAATTGGCCGTGCAGTTGCAGTTGCAGCAGCAAAAGAAGGTTATTATGTAATCTGCCATTACAACGGAAGTCAGGCAAAAGCAGAAGAAACTTTGAATCAGATTAAAGCTGCTGGTGGACAGGGCGAATTAATTCAGTTTGATGTTTCTAACCGTGATGATTGTAAAGCTAAGCTTGATGATTTAACAGCAAAACACGGAGTTCTCTGGGGAGTTGTAAACAATGCCGGAATTACTCGTGATAATACATTTGCCGCTATGAGTGGTGATGATTGGGACAAAGTTATCCATACTAACTTGGACAGCTTCTATAATGTAATTAATCCACTTTTATTGCCAATGGCAAGCCGCAAAAATAAACGTGGTGGACGTATCATTACTATTTCTTCAGTTAGTGGTGTAAACGGAAACCGTGGACAGGCAAACTATTCAGCTGCAAAGGCTGGAATTATTGGTGCTACAAAAGCTTTGGCAGTAGAAGTTGCTCGCCGTGGCATTACTTGTAACGCAATTGCTCCAGGTGTAATTGAAACAGAAATGACAGCTGCTATTGATCCAGATGTTTACCAGATGATTATGAGCACAATTCCAATGAACCGCGCAGGTCAGCCAGAG
>JAZLKI010000099.1:0-43140 GCA_045597485.1 Treponema sp. | reverse complement strand
AATCAGTATTACATTACCAGACAGGATTCCACAGAATCTAATGCCCGTAGCTATCCGCGAAAATTTCCATTCGCGCTCGCTAAAGCCAAAGGCTCATGGGTTGAGGACGTAGAAGGAAACAAATATCTGGATTTTTTGTGTGGCGCCGGAACTTTAGCACTGGGCCACAATGATGACGAAGTAAATCAGGCAATGATCGACATGATTACAAATGATGCCCCATTGCACACACTTGATTTAACTACCCCTGTAAAAGACGATTTTGTTCACACATTATTAAGTCTTCTTCCACCAGAATTAGGAAATAACGCAAAAATTCAATTCTGCTCACCTTCGGGAACAGATGCCACTGATGCTGCAATTAAACTTTGTAAAACAGCAACTGGCCGTTCTAGCGTTATATCATTTGCTGGTGGTTATCATGGAATGGGACAAGGTCCACTTGCCTGCATGGGAAACTTACATGCTAAAACAAGTGTAAATGGACTTATGCCAGATGTACATGCATTCCCTTATCCATATCCATACCGTGATCCTTTTGGATTAGGTGGAGATGCCGCAGTTAAAGCTGCATGTAACTTCTTTGAACGTACATTAAAAGATCCAGAAAGCGGAATTACAAAACCAGCTTGTGTTATTCTTGAAGCAATTCAGGGTGAAGGCGGCGTTATTCCAGCTCCAATCGAATTCTTGCAGACAGTTCGCCGTGTAACTAAAGAACTTGATATTCCATTGATTTTCGATGAAATTCAGTGTGGTATGGGACGCAGCGGTAAACTTTTTGCTTTTGAATATGCTGGTATTGTTCCAGATGTACTTTTGATTTCTAAAGCTATTGGTGGTTCACAGCCAATGGCAGTAGTTGTTTATAACAAAGACCTTGATAAATGGACTCCAGGTGCTCATGCTGGAACTTTCCGTGGAAATCAGCTGGCTATGAAAGCTGGAACTATTGTTCTTAAACGTGTTTCAAAGCCTGAATTCCTTGCTGATGTTACGCGCAAAGGTGACATGATTCGAGAAAAACTTGAAGAACTTAAAGGTCGCGTTTCAATCATTGGTGATGTTCGTGGAAAAGGACTTATGATTGGTACAGAATTTGTTGATCCTAAAGGTGAAAAAGACTGTATTGGTTCTCTTCCTGCCAGTGGAGATATTGCTGGCCGTGTTCAGAAACTTTGTTTTGAAAATGGACTTATTGTAGAAAAAGGCGGACGTCATGGTTCAGTTATGCGCTGTCTTTGTGCATTAAACATTACAGACGAAGATTTGAACAAAGCCTGGGAAATCTTTGAACGTTGTGTTCTCGCAGTAGATAAAGAATATAAATAATTTTAATTGTCACACGGATTCGATTTTCCTAACGGAAAATCATTTAAAATCTGAAAATCCGTTAGGATTTTCGAATCTGTGTGACATTATTTTTTTAACGGAGTAAAAATGAATTCAATTTTCCTTACCCACAATCAGAATGACAAATCAGAATATACAAAAATAACAGAAGAAGTTGGGGCTGCAATTGCCAATGCCTTTGTTGATGAAACAGCCTACTCTGGTCCTACTCCAGATGAACTTAAAAAAATTGTACACCAGGATTCTATTTTGCCAGAAAAAGGCCTTGGCTGGGAAAAAGTATTCAATCTTACAAAGGAAAAAATTCTTCCTAACCTGCTTCGTACTCCATCTACTGATTATATGCCACATCTTCATAGTCCCGCTCTCATGGAAACTCTTGCAAGCGAACAGATTATTGCAGCCTTTAATCAGTCAATGGACAGCTGGGATCAGGCACCTGTAGCTACTGAAATTGAAGTTGAAGTTATTAATCATCTTTGTAAATTGTACGGCTATGCCGCTGGTTCAGATGGTGTTTTTACCAGCGGTGGAAGTCAGTCTAACCAGACAGCAATAATTCTTGCCCGAGATTGGTTTTGTAATAAACACTTAAATTATGATATTAAAAAATGCGGAGTAAATGACAAATGTCTTAAACTTCGTATGTACACAAGCGAAATTTCACATTTTTCAATGGAAAAATCAGCTCATATTTTAGGCTTAGGTTACCAGTCGGTGGTGAAAGTTCCAGTTGATTCTCGCAAGCGTATGGATATAAAGGCTTTAGCAGATTTAATTGAAGCAGATAAAAAAGTCGGCAACATTCCTTTCCTTGTAGTTGCAACTGTAGGTACCACAGATTTTGGAAGTATTGACCCTATTCCAGAAATTATGAAGCTTGCCAAAGAAAATAATATGTGGGTTCATGCCGATGCAGCTTACGGTTCAGGAGTAATCCTTTCAGATAAATATGCAAATCGTGTTGAAGCATTAAAAGTTTGCGATTCTATTACTGTAGATTTCCACAAAATGTTCTTAATGCCAATTTCATGCAGTGCAGTTTTGCTAAAAGACGGTTCTACTTTTGAAGCACTTACAATTCACGCAGATTATCTTAATCGTGAAGAAGATGAAGAAGACGGCTATACTAACCTGGTAGATAAATCTTTACAGACTACAAGACGTTTTGATGCATTAAAAGTTTGGATGAGTTTCCAGACTCGTGGTAAAGATGGATGGGCAAAACTTATAAACACAAGTATGGAAAATGCTCAGTATTTTTATAATCAGGTAAAAGCCGATGCTGATTTTGAAGTTATCACTGAACCAGAAATTTCTTCTGTAGTATTCAGATATGCAGGTGGAAATGATGCAGATGAAATCAATAAAAAAGTTCGACGTACTCTTATTCATAAGTATGGAACAATTATTGGCCAGACAGTAAGCAACGGACATGTATGCTTAAAATTCACACTTCTTAATCCATTACTTACACACGAAAAATTAGACGAACTTTTATCATTGATTAAAGATTTATCAAAAAAATAAGTACATTTTTTTTAAGAATATTTATTTTGTCTTATTTTTCTTAACAGGAACAATACTAAGATTAATGCTTTTTTCTGTTTCCATTCCTGGTTCAATATTAATATCCCAGAAGAATGTTGTAACATGAGACATGCTGATTGGTGCTTTTGAGTTATCGCTGAAATCGATTCGCTGTAAAAGTAGTGGATTATAGCAGAATCCGCTTTTTTCATTTGGTTCAAGAACAAAAGAGGTTCCATTTTGAGCATCTGTTAATCTTGCAATTTGTGTATTAAACAATTGTCCTTTTCTAATCATTTCTTTTGTATTATTTGAAGTGTCAATTGTTACTAAATCGTTATTATCCAAAACTTCAAGATTATAATAAGTCACATCATCTGGGTTATAGTTTACATTTGCAAAATTAGATTCAACTGCAAATTTAGCCTTCAACTGTTTATTACTGTCATTTCGAATAATGTACTGAACATACATTCCTGTTGAGTTAATAATATATTTTTTTCGTAAATAAACTTTCTGGTTTGAAGGCTTCCATACAGCATTTGCTTCTAAAAGAATTTCTTTATGGTTCTGTGAATATTTTAAAGGTAAATAACGGATTCTAGAAAAAACTCCATTTCCAGAAGGTTCATTATTTATATAATTTTCGAATTGATTTTCAGAGAAAAGATGATCAACAAAAAGACCACGTTTATAATTATCTTCGTATCCATCGTATTCAAGTTTTCGAGAATAATTATCAATGTAGTTATAGTTTGATTTTACAATATCAAATTCACGAACAGCACCACTTATAAGATTGATAGTTGCAAAATAATTTTCCATTCTGCAAACATACTCTTCTAGTCCGTCTGAATTATAGTCAAAGCATGTAATAGATTCCTTAAATTTACCGTCGCCTCGAAGAATTTTTTCAGCTTCCATTAAAACTTTGTAAGAAGAACGTACATATGAATTATTGATATATGGTTTATTAGATGTAAAAAGTAAACCAAGTCCGCTTTGACCTTCCCAAAGTTTTTCGCGGGCAGCCTTTTTTCTCATCTTATCATTCTTATACTGATTTACCAGCATGCTTACATACATAATTCTGTCGTAAAGAGCATGACTTGCTGCACAAGAATCCATAAAATTATGAATTGTAAAAGTACTGCTTCTTTTATCTTCTGACTGAAGTTTTTCAATCAAACTTTTTGCTTTTTTATTAATACCACTTGCAATATATGCAGGTAACTTCATCTGACAGTTTTTTAAATAATTGTATGGAGTTGAAATTACAATGTTAGATTCAATATTTGAAAGAAGATAATTATCAAGCTGTTCAAACCATTTTGCTTCTGTAAGTTCAAAAACTTCATTATGGTCAAATGAAATTGTAATAACTCTGTCTAAATCAAGCTGTAAATAATTTTCTTTTTTCTGAACTTTATCTACTGCCTTAATAATATTTTCTATAAAGTTTGCAGGAGTAATATCTTTTGTCGGTTTTAAATTTTCATAATAAGGAATAATATCAACACTTTTACCAAGATCAGTCATAATAATTGGCATAAATGTTCGTTTGTTATCTGGAAGAATTGTACTGTCTAAAATTACATATTCAATTCCACAAGTGTTGATGTTGTTTACTAAAGAAGAATCCCAGCAGTCAGAGAATAACGAGATTCCTCTAGGCCGCTTTCCGGTTGTCTGTCTGATTTCAGATGAAAGTAAATCTATCTGTCCGTTTCTGTCTACAGGATATATTAAAGGTAAAACCGGGTTATAATAACCTCCACCAATTATTTCTACTTGTTTACGGTCTATTAATTCTTTTAAGATAACTAGAAGTTCATTCTTGCGTTTCTTAAAAAACTGTATTTGTGAACCAGAAAAAGAAAAAGAAAAAGGAAATTCAGGATGGGTATAGAGAAATTTAATAAGAGGTTTATATACAGACTGATAGTTTTTGTCGAGATATTCGTTTGAATCAATTACTGTAGCAGCAGACTTTAAATTAAAGTTTACGTATATTGAACCCATTTATTCTCTATACGGCACTACCACCCAAAGCCGATTTCTCTCTCCTCTTCAGCCGCCTTCCCCAAAGCGACAGTACTCCATCATAAGTTTACTTAATAAACTTTTTTATAAGTTTATAACAAATTTTCCAGATTTTAAAGTCTTTTTTATCATTCCAAATGACTTTTTCTTCCTTTTGATTTTTAGAACAAGTTGTCATACTGTTGTCAGAATTATTGCATAAAACAATAGTATTTGAATTTTTTTGAATTAATTTAATTATTTTTTGAGGGCAAACTTCAAGACATTTTCCGCAACCACAGCAATTATTAGAAATTACAGCTGTTTTGTTTACAATAGAAATTGCATGCTGAGGACAAATTTTCATACAGTCCCCTAGCCCAATACATGCATATTTACAGTCAAAGCCAGAACCATAAACTGATTTTGCCATAAGACAAGTATATTCTTTGTTAATAATAGAAGGTGTATTCTTAAATTCTTTATTGCAAGAACACATTACCATTGCTTTATTTGGATTGTTATCAAATATCATTTCTTCTGGTAACAGGAATTTCTTTTTATCTTTTGAAATAATAGGATCAATATCATTTTTATCTTCCAACTGAATAGATGGAAGTAATATGTAAAGACAGAACATTATTACAAGAGTAAGTAAAAGAACTATTAATATGAGTAAAATTATAGGTAAAATCATTGAATTGCTCCTTTACTTAACCAGCCAATATCCCAGGTAGTAATAATAAGAATTAAAATAGCAAGGAAGATAAAGAATAAACTGAAATATTTTTCATCAAGGAAGTTTCCATTACTGCAAACTCGTTTTTTAAAAGTAATACTGAATGGCACAATAAGAAGTAATGCAACATAAGATGAAAAACATATAAGCATTGTATTTAATAACGAGGTACTTTCGGAAATAGAAAGAAGAATTATTAAAAAAGAAACTACGAATTCTGTTGTTTTAATGCCTGCTGTAAGTCTAATTAAAGCTTCAAGGAAAGTATTGATTAATACAAAAACAAGAAGACATAACAATGGATATAATTCCACAAGGTTTAATGGAACAAGAATATAGTTTACAATCAGCCATGAAATAACAGATGATGCTAGAACTGAAACTGAAGCTTTAATATAAAAAAGGAGATTTGAAAACTTAGAAATTCCAGTTTCTATTACTTTATTAATTCCGATTCCGTAAATTAAAACAACAGAAGAAAATAATGTGTAATAAAGAAATATATTAACGTATGTCATTATTTACCTCCGCATTTTTCAAAATTCGAACTCTATTTTTTAATATTAATTGAGCAAAAAGAAAGATTCCGGCAATAACTAAAGCTCCTGGTATTGAAGCAATAAAAGAGAAAATTCCAGCTCCCTGTCTGTTGAATAATACTTTTTCGAAAATTTGATGATTTTTTCCAAAGAATGTAAAAGTTCCATAGCCTGCAATGTCTCTTATTAAGCTAAATCCCAGGCCTGAAATACTGAAAATTGAAATCTTAAAAATATTATCAAGCAATCTTTCTTTTAATGAATTTAGAGGATTTGAAAACAAAAAGTGATAAAGCAAAAGAGATGCTGTTGGTAAATAGATATAATATCCAAGAATGAGTGCAATTTCAGGGTATGTTAAAACTATAATCTGTCTCATTAAAATTGAAAATGAAAATAAAGTTAGAACCATCAAGAATGATTTAATTTCTTTAAGATTCAAAAGATTTATAAGACTATTTATAAGTGTACCCACTACCGTAAGTAACAAGAGTTCAATTAAAAGTGTAACTCCAAATACAAATCTACCTGGAAGAGGAATTAAGATTGCCATATAAGTTGCAATAAAAACATTAAAAGATTTATTGTCCATTTCCTTCTCCTATTTAATAATCTCTGGAATTCTTGATTGCCAGTACAATAAACGTTTGTTGTAGATATTATTTAATAATTGTTTTTTTACCTGGCCGTGAATCGAAGAATATCCTATAAAAGTAACTGTATTATTTTTGTCTACAACGAAAACTGCTGGAGTTGGTCCATACAATGACTGAACTCTAATAATTACAGTCTTATACATTTCGCCATTTTTTTTGTTTCTTGCTTCATAACATGCAGCACTTTGAGAAAGTGGATTTTTAATCCTAATATTATTTCCCACAGTCCATTCATTAGGGTTATATTCATCAAGAAGAATCTGTGTTGTGTTACGCAAATTATTTGACCAGAATTTCTGAGAAACTTTTGTAATATAAATCAGAATACCAAAAATTATTACAAGGTAAGCAACAACAATACCATAATTTTTGAAAAATACTTTATAAGAAATATTATTTTTCATTATTGCTCTCCTTTAGCTGCGAGTTTAGAAACTACTTTTGCTGTAGTAAAAATATTATTCTTTTCTTCAAGAATTCTGATGAAAAGACTTGTTATATTTGTAATTAAAACAGTATATGCCATTCCAATTGGTGAAGTTCCACATCCCATAATTCCAAATGCATATATACCAGAAAGAACTCCAAGAAGAATCTTTCCAGAAATAGAAATTGGTACAGTTCCAAACCACTGAATAAGGAATACAATGCAGAACAATGTTCCGCTTGAAAGGAAAGCAAGTAAAATGTCTCCCTGATTCAACATTCCGCCAAATAAAACTGGACAGAATAAACGTACAAAGAAACCGTAAACAACAAGGAAACAAACAGGAATTATTCCAGAGAATGAATTATCAGAAAAAATAATTATTGAAGAAATTATAGTTAACAAATTAAATCTGAATGCAGGAATTACAGACTGTGTATCTATTAGTAAGGAAATAAATCCGTCTGGAATAGAAACCTGAAAATGATTAAATAGTTTTGAATTTAAGAACAAGGTAATTAAACTGTCAAAACTGTAGATTGGAAAATCGCCATTCTGAATTAAGTAAACAGAAGCATTTCTTAATGGAATAATATCGGAAGTAACAATAAAACCTGGAAAGTAGTTTTTGCCAATAAACCAGGCAATAATTACAGCAATTACAGATACATTCAACCATGAATTAATGCTTTTAAATACAATACATCTTGCTACTAAAATAGTTATAAAGGAAATAAAAAATACTGAAACAACAGGATATGTTGATGGCAATAAAAGACCAATAAATATTCCCTGAATTACTAAAGACATCATCTGGTAAACAGGTTCTTTGTTTATAAAATGATTAATAAGAGCTGCAACTACAGAACCTAGAATTGCAGCAAGAACAACGAAAATTGAACTGTAGCTTTTTGTTACAAAAAGCATAATTATCTGCAGACTAAGCAAAATTAAAAAGCGTATACAGATTTTAGAGATTGATGGTCTATTATATACAAATGGCTTTACAGACAATTGTTGATTTTTGGTTTTATTATCTTTAAGAAAATTGTTCATGCAAAAATCCTTTCTATTCCATTAATTTTGATTTTAATAAGGTAATTGTCTGGCTTAATGGCAAACGTGCCGGACAAACAGTATTACATAAACCGCATTCAATACAGCCTAAGGCAGATGCAGCATATGTTTCTGGTAAAAGTTTGTAATTTACAGAGTTATTGTGAAGAATATCTGGTGAAATATTTACAGGACAGGCAACTCTACAGTTACCGCAGTTAATACATTTATAAACCTGATCATCAGAAATTTTTTGGCTGCTTAAAAATTCAATAGATTTTACATATTTAGTAATTGGAACTTCAAGGCTGGTAATAGAAGTTCCGCTTACGTGTCCGTTTATTATAATTAATGCAGGTTCTTTTACAAAACCTCCTAACTGCTCTATTACATCTTTAATTTGCATACCAATTTTTACATTCAGTAAAGCAGATGAATAAAGACTGTTTCCATAGAAATGAACTAATTTATCAATTGAAGGAATTGAACAGCCAACAGATTTGTAAACTTCATATGCAGTAGAAGAATCAATAAATAAATCTTTTTTGCTTAATGCAAAATTAGACTTCTTTTTAAGTCCGGTTTTAGAAAATGCTGAAATAATTTCACGTGGAGTTCCGCATGGATAACGTTTAATATTCATTTCTAAGCATCTGAAATTTGGAATCTGAATATTAGCGTAATTTTCTTTTTGGTTGCTGTCTAATTTTTGATCTACAGCGAAAACAATTCCGTCAGCACCAATTGCTTTTGCAACAATTTCTGCACCTTTAAGAACTTCATTAAAATATAATTTTGAAACAAGAGAATCTGTAACTCTGTAAGGATCTTCGTCAAACATTCTTACAATGAGGTTACTACCCTTTTCTATTTTTTTAATCTGTAAACCAAGACTTTCTGGAAAAGCTGTTTTGAATGTATTAACTACACCATTTTCAATAAGACGTTTTGCGATAGAGGTTACAAGAATTGTTGAAGCACTTTCTTCTTTACTCTTTTTTCCTAAATATGAAAGTGCGCCTTTGAATTTAATTTTAATTGCAAAGCACTGTTTTGAATCTGGTGTGTAACAAGGAACTATATCAAGAACTTCTCCAGGAATTGAAGAATGAATAACTGTCTGGTCTTTTGAAGTAGCTGTAGCAATAACATCTCCTTCTTTTACAATGTCGCCAACCTTTACAATTGGTTCATAATCTATTCCATGTTCCTGAGCTAAAGGTATTACAACTTCTTTTGCTAAAAAGGCATTCTGACTATCTGAATAATTCTTTATAACTGAAGATACTACTGGATTTGATAATGTCATTTTTTTGTACCCTTACTTATAATAATGGAAATAAAGAGAAATAGTAATATAAAAAGGCTAATAAACATCATAATAATACCAAAAATACTGATGTGATAATCGCTGGAACTTTTATATCCTCCATTAAACTTTATTCCTTCAGAACTTATTACTTTTTCTATGGAATTAAATGGAAGTTTCTCTATGTCATTAAAAGTATTTTCTTTAAAATTCTGGTTATAAGCCATTACAACTTTTGTTTCTCGAATTAAACCATTTGAATCTTCTACATATTTTGGATATTCCACCAAAGTTGTAGAGTTATCTTTGTTTAATGAAATGTAAGGTGCAGTTTTAAGATCCCATGTCCATCTGTAATAATCTTCAAGACTTGTAAGAGTTTCGTCTGCAACTTCTGTATTTGCAGGTAACAACAATTTTGCAAAATGAGAATTTACACTATCATTTGAAGTTAAGAAAAATGTTCCTATAAACAGAAGTCCAGAAACAATTAATAAAATCATTGTTACTGAAGCTTTATTTGCAAAAATATTTATCATTTTGGCAGGTTTTATAAGAACAGGATTAAAAGATTTCTTATTTCTAAAATATGTTTCAACGTAAAAATAAGTATATAAAACACAGAAGACAGAAATATAAAGTACTACAAATAAGAACCCTATTTTTAAGTTTGTAGAAAAACCACAGATTAAAGATATTACAACAATTGCTGGTACAGAATAATTGCCAACAAGTGTCATAATCATTCCTTTTCTATTCCATGTATTAGAAATAAAAAAGATAATAAGCATTAATAAAATAACAGCCATTGCTGTGGTATAAAAAGGATTGCAATACAAAAAGAGAATTGCAGGAATGTTTGCGCAAAGAAATAAATATTTTTTTCTGCTAAAAAGTGAAAGCATTACTACAAGCAGTAAAGCAAGTACAGGAACTACCCAAGGGTAAGCTGCTGTAGAATCTACTCCACAGTTAATTTTTTTAGAAGAAAGACTATTTACTACATCTGAAAGTTTAGCTTTATTTTCTAGAGGAATATAATAAAGTCTGTAATTAAAAGTTTTATCAAAAAAGTAATTATTTCTTCGCTGATGATATTCTGAGCCATCATTTGTAATATTTAATTTGAATAATGAAAGTTCTATAGAATTGGCAGGGAGATTTATTGGTAAATATTGATTAGATAATGCTACATAACCTGTTATTTTATTTTCATTTAAGGCATTTATAATATCAGAATCGTTTGTGTCTACAGGAACGTATAAAACAGAATAGTTATTCCATAATTTCCCGTTTGGTATTGCTTTAAAAGTTAAAAATAAGAAAACAGTTAAGAGGAAAAATATTGGAGTAAAGAATTTTAAATATTTTTTCATAGCTTATTTTAATAATGAAAAAGCTAACCCTACAAAGAATCCAACGAGACAGCCGCAAAGAACTTCCATTGGTGTATGACCATTTACTTCTTTTAATGGTGTATATTCATCAATTACTTCTTCTTCGTGTAATTTTTTTCCAAGCCAGTTGATTTTTTTACACTGCATTCCGCTTGAACGTCTTACTCCAAAAGCATCACGTATAACTACAAGGAAAAAACAAAGTGCAAAAACAAACATATCAGAATTTAAGCCGTGTCTAAAACCGATAGTAGTACATAAAGATGTAACTAATGCAGAATGACTTGAAGGCATGCCTCCAGTTCTCCATATCATTAATTCTATAAGACTCTTTAAGGAGTGTACTCTACCATAAATTAAATTAATTGCGGTTTTTAAAAATTGAGCGCCTAACCAGCTGAATATACATGAAAGAAAAACTGGGTTAGTTAAAAATAATTGTATTTGTATATTTAAACTTGGCAAAATCGTTTCCTAATCTTTTATAAATAGTTTGTTTGGAAATAAATTCAAATTATATCGATTAATTTTAACATTAAAGTATGTATTTTACTAGTAGGAATTATTTTTTTTAAATATATTATTTATATGGACTTTAAGGATTTTCAAACTGGCATTAATGACGAAAATCGCCGCCTTGATAAAGTTTTACGAAATTTTTTAGATACTTCTCACCTTTCAGAAATTTATAAATTAATTCGTAAGGGCCTTATTAAAGTTAATAAAAAGAAATCGTCTCCAGATTATAGAATTGTTTCTGGTGATGTAATTTCAATTGCAGCATTTCTATTTTCAGATCAGAGAGATAGCAAACCTTCTCCTACCACCGCCAACCTTCCATTACTCCAAATTGAATTTGAAAATCCGCATATTTTAATAATTAACAAACCATATGATATAAACGTTCACGGCGATGATAATTCCCTCGATAAAGCCGTTACTGCTTATTATAACTCTAAATACGAAAATGATTCTCTTTCATTTGCACCAGGTCCACTCCACAGGTTAGACCGTAAAACAACAGGTTTACTTGCTTTTTCTTTAAGTCTGGAAGGTGCCCGCTGGTTTACAGAGAATATTCAAAATCATTCTATTTCAAAAAAATATTATGCTTTAGTTCAGGGAACTGTAAAAACGCAGGAAGAATATAAAGATTTCATTACTTACAATGAAAATAAAACTGGTTTTGCAACAGTAAAAGCTTCTTCAAAATCTACAGATGAAAATGATAAAGAAGCTGTTTCTGTTGTAACTCCACTAGCTTTTGGCCATTATAAAAATGAACCTGTAACTTTTTTAAAAGTTGAAATTAAAACTGGACGAAAACATCAGATTCGTTCTCAATGTGCATTACATAATCATCCTTTGCTTGGTGATACAGCTTATGGTGGAATAAAAATTACTGAAAGTCGAGATTTTTATTTACAGGCCTATGAATTAAATATTCCACAAAACCCAGTAGGCTTACCACCTCTTGTAAAAATAAATCTTGAAAATGATTTTATGAACGTATTAAAAGATTGTGGTATTAAAAATATCGCTGTATAATATTCACAATGAACATGAAACTTGAAGAATTACTAAATAAATTTAAAGGTATTCAGGTATATGCCCTTGTTGGTGAAAGTGGAACTGGTAAATCTTTCCGATCAAAACTGCTTGCCGAAGAATATGGAATTCACGCTATTATAGATGATGGACTTCTTATTCAAGACGATAAGATTGTTGCCGGCCGTTCCGCTAAACGAGAAAAAACATATATGGGCGCTGTTCGAATTGCACTCTTTGATGATAAAGACCATCGAGATTCTGTTGCAAAAGTTTTAAGAAAAACTCATATAAAGAAAATTCTTCTTCTTGGAACCTCTGAAAAAATGGTAACTAAAATTGCCATGCGTTTGCAGTTGCCTCCACCTCAGAAAATTATTCATATAGAAGATATTGCAACTCGCGAAGAAATTGAAAAAGCCCAAAAGTCTCGCCATGTTGAAGGTAAACATGTAATTCCTGTACCTTCAATTGAAGTTAAGAAAAATTATCCACAGATTTTTACAGCTTCAATGAGAGATTTTTTCAACAAGAGTAAACTCCTTTCTAAAAAGAATAAAAATCTTGGTGGAAAAATGATTGAAAAATCAATTGTTCAGCCAGAATTTTCAAAGAAAGGTCGTATAGAAATTTCAGAAGCTGCCCTTACCCAAATGGTAATGCATTGTGTTCAGGAATGTGACCCCGAAGTAAAGATTAAAAAAATTACAATTAAAACAGATAATCGTGGTTACAGACTTATTGTAACTGTTGATGTTCCATTTGGCACACAACTTACCGGAAAAATTCATAAACTTCAGCAGTACGTAATAGATAAGATTGAAACCCTTACTGGAATTTTGATTGAAGAAGTTAGTATTGTAATAGATAAGATTTCAAAGCCAAAAACTATTAGGAGTTAGAATTTTTCTGTGCAGAATTATTCTTTGCTTTGGAATGTCCTTTTACTCCAATTTCTGCAAGAATAGTTTTAACTGCAAATTCTAATTCTTTTCGTACAGGGTTCATAGGAAGTACATAATTTCGGCATTCTGCCCAGGTTTTCGAATACAATTCCATATATGAAGTTTTATTGGCAATTTCTTTTTCCCAATCGGTAAGAGTTTTTATAAAATCTCTTATAATAAAAGTCATTTTCTTGCCAAGACGTGCATCTGGTTCATTTTTATTTAAATCCCCAAGTGCTTTTACACTTTCCATATACTTTTGTTCAAATTTTTTATTTTCGTAAATTAAACCTGTTGCAGATGGCTGTAAGTAAATGTATAAATCTGTGTCTAATGCTTCCTTAATAATTTCATAACAATAAGTACTGTTTATAATCTTTAGTAATTCTTCTGTAAGACGAGATGGCGAAACTTGTGATAATAACCCGGCATTTGCTCTTATTTTATGACGTAATGCTCTGGACATTTTTGCATGAGTTGTTGCGCTATATTTAATTGCACGAAGCATACGAACTGGGTCTTCAACAAAAATTTTATCAAGGGAAATAACCGGACGAAGAACGTGTTTTGTAATATCTTTCATTCCGCCTACGTAATCTATAATCTGCTGCTGAATTGGGTCGTAATACAATGCATTGATTGTAAAATCTCTGCGCTGTACATCTTCTTCAATTGTTCCAAATTCATTTCCAACAGAACCTTCACAGATTGAACGGAATGTACTTACTTCAAATATTTTTGGACCAAATACAACATGAACCAAACGGAAACGCCTTCCAATTATGCGAGAATTTCTGAATATTCTTTTAATTTTTGATGGAGTGGCATCAGTTACAATATCAAAATCTTTTGGTTTATTACCAACAATTAAATCTCTTACTGCTCCGCCAACAACATAAGCGGTAAATCCTGCATCTCTAAGCCTGTTTATAATCTGTAATGCATCAGGATCTATATTTTTATTTGATATTGAATGTTCTGATTGTGTATAAACAACAGCTTTTTTTATAAGCTTACCATTCTCATCGGTACCGTATCTAATTAACACAATGTGTGAATAATATTAAATACTTGAAATAAAATCAATAATATCTTTTTCTGCAACTTCACAATCAAGTTCATTTAGAACTTCATGACGGTCGCCTTCAAAAGTCTTTAATTCAATTCTCTGAAGACCGTTTTTCTTGTAAATATCAAAAAGTTTGTTTACAGTTTTTCCATATCCACCAACTGGATCCTGGTCGCCGTAGAAGAAAAATACAGGTAAATCTTCAGGAATTTTTTTCATGTTTGAAGGTTTATGAATCTGGTTTAATCCCCCTACCATATCGCAGAAGAAAGATGTAGTTAATGGAATACCACACCAGTTGTCCATTTCATACATACTTACTGCCATCTCGTTTGCAGAAAGCCATGAATATTTTGATTTAGGATTTTCAATTCTTTTATTGTAACTTCCAAAAGAAAGATTATCTAACAATGAAGAAACGTAATCGCCACCTTTAAAAAGTTTTACAAGGTTAGCTGCAATTCTTCCAAAGAAAATTAAAGGACGCTGAGGGCCGGCAGTACCAGAAAGAATAACTCCATCAATCTGGTCTCCAAACTGTTCAATATATGCTTGTGATACAAATGAACCAAATGAATGGCCCAAAAGAACTGTTTTCTTTCCAGGATAAACATTTTTAAGAGCGTTAGTAACTTCGTATAAATCTTTAACCACTCTATTAAATCCATCTTTATCAGCAAGTTTACCAAACATTCCTGTTTTTTTTGCAAGGGCATTTTCTGCAGTTCTTCCATGACCACGCATATCATAAGCATTTAAAACATATCCATTTTCGGCAAGAACTGAACCTAATCTATCATAACGCATAGAATGCTCTGAAAGTCCGTGATGTAACTGAATAACCCCTTTAATTTCATCATCTGAATCTGGTGCCCAGCGGTTAATAAAGATTTCAAATCCATCACTCATTGTTTGTGTTAAGCTTTTTGTCTGCATTCTTATCTCCGTTTTTTTTTAGTAACCTATTTATAATTTATATAACTTCTGATATTTTCAATATTATGAATATTATAACAGATAAAATTACATTTGGGGGAAAATCATTAGGAAAAATTGAAGGCAAAAACGTCTTTATTCCATACGCAATTCCTGGTGAAACCTACGAAATAAATATTACCGAAGATAAAAAAGATTATTGCAATGCAGAAATTGTAAAGATTATTGAAAAATCGCCTTATCGTGTGGAACCTGCATGTAAATATTATGGAAAATGTGGTGGCTGTAACATGCTGCACATTGACGGTGAATACCAGAAAGAATTACGTCGCCAGATTCTTATAGATGTTTTTCAACAGAATGGAATTGATATTGCAGGTACAACAGAAATTGTGGACGGTCCTGCAACAAATTATAGAGCACGCTTTCAGCTAAATGATGGGGGCCTTAGCGAGAAAGGTTCCAATGTTATTATTCCTGTTGAAAAATGTCTTTGTGCAGAAGCTCCAATTAATAAATATCTTTCTGAAAATGATTTTAGAAACAGACCAAAAGGTAGAATTCATCTTTTTGGAAGTGATTATGTAGATGGCTCTGAAAATCTTAAAATCTCGGAAGAAAAAATAGAAAATAAAAATGGTTCAAAGTATAAAATTTATGGAAAGAAAAATATAAAGGTAAAAGAAAACCACTATTTTGCTGGAACTGTTGCTTCACCAGAAAATACTTTAACTGTAAAACTTGCAGGAAAAAAACTTTCATTTGATGTTCGTGGTTTTTTCCAATCTAATCTGTTTGTATTTGAAAAAGTTGTAAAACTTATTACAGATAATCTTTTTGGTGGAAAACAGATTCTCGATATGTATGCAGGTTGTGGTTCTATTTCAACTTTCCTTACAGATAAATATGAAAATGTAGTTCTGGTTGAACATAACCGCGATGCCCTTGTTTACGCCGAGCAGAATCTGGCTGGCACAAAACACGTAAGTTACGGATTAAGCGGTGCCAATTGGGCCAAAACCTGCGTTCAGTATTGCGGCACTTTTGATGCTGTTGTAGTAGATCCTCCACGTTCAGGTATGGAAAAAGAAGTTGCAGATTATTTATGTAACTCTAAAATACCTCAGATTGTTTCTTTATCGTGCGACCCTGCTACCCATGCCAGAGATTGCGCAAAATTAATTAAAGCTGGATATGAACTTAAAAAAATGTACTTACTTGATTTTTACCCAAACACAAGTCATATCGAAAGTCTTGGATTTTTTCAGCTTAAAAATGATTAAGAAATTTCTTTTTTCCACAGTATTATTTTTCTCTGCATTTTATTGCTGGTCAGAAGCTGTGCTTAATAAAATTAATGCAACCTGGTCAACAGTTTTACCGGGAACCGTTTTATGCGAACCTGTAGAAACAAGTTATGGTTTTTGTATAGCAACCGATGCCCGCGATGTAATTGCATTTTCAAAAGATGGTTACCAGATTTGGGAAAAATCAATTGGCCGTTCGCGTAACATAGAATTGTCTGTTTTAAAAGATGATTTTTTAGTTGTGCTTGAAAAAAACGAAAACATCTTAAAAGTACTTAATCCAAGTGGAAACGAAATCTGGAATACAAAGTTAGATTTTTTTCCACGACAGCCTGCCCTTGTAGGTTTTGATGGCCGCTTTTATGTATATTCAGAAAATAAAATTTCTTGTTTTGGCATAAATAGTGTTTGTAAATGGACACTTGAAACAGATACTCAAAAATCAATTCCAATTCAACAGCTTCCAGATGGCTCTCTTGTAATCTTTTTGTCAGAAATACAAGGTAAAACTATGGGGCTTAGAATTTCTCCTTTTGGTGAATTGATAGAAGAAATTACATTTGCTGGTGAAGTTGTAAAAAGTTATTCCTGCGACGAAGGAATCCTTCTTGTTTTTGCAGATGGTACTGCAGGTCTTTTTTCTATTCAACAAGGATTTGCAAAGAATAAATGGGTGTTGCAAAAAAAATCTTTGGTCGGACAGTTTGTTGTTTCTTCAGATTTATCCAAATATTATTACCTAGAGTTGAATCAGGATAATGTAGTTGTTAATCAGGTAAATCCTGCAGATGGTTCTGTTCCTTACAGCAAAACAATAACCGATATAAAAGGTGCCAAATTATTAAAAGCATATTGCAATAATACAGGACTTTTTCTTTGCGATAGTAAAAAGGTCCTTTTATTAAATGATAATGGACTTGAACTTTTTGAAGCTTCAATGCCCGATTCTAAACAGATGAACTGGAATTATCTTTTTAATTTAAATGATAATTTTTTTCTTTTTTTTAATAAAGATTGGAGTATTGCCGCTTTCCGTGTAAATCAAACTGCAGGTAAAAGTAAAAATCTTTCAGTAAAAAAGAATTACAATAATTTTTACCAGTTGAATCTTGAACCTTTTAATGTAGTTTATACAAAAGATTTTGGCAGCCAGCTTACTGGTAACGAAAGAATTGAATTACTTAAAAACGGATTTTATGGAGATTTGGAAAAAAAGTACATATCAGAAGTAATTTCAATATGTAATCTCTATTCAATGGAAGTTTCTTCATCCGATTTTGGGACAAGAAAGGAAAAATCTATATTCGATCTTGATGCAACTGGTTTTCAGAACATTCTTCTTCAACTTTCTCTAATTTGTGATGATAATACCCAGAATGCTGCTGCAAATATAATAAAAAAATCTTCGAATAGAAATTATACGCTATATATAATTACAAATATTTCTGGCTATGATCCTGATGGTGAATTACTTGCTGCTTTGGAAAAAAAAGGAAGCCAGATTTCTACACGAGAAGTAAATTACATTAATTCTATTTGTGATTTAGTTTATGAAATCTGTCGATTTATGGGCCGCCCAGCTTATAATACAAAAGGAAAACAGATAATCAAAAAATTTCTTGGTCCTAATTATGATATTAAAAATCGCAGATATGCCAGTGAAACATTAAAAAATATTATGGCTCTTGAATTATAAAATATTGGTAAAAATATAATTGATGTGTTAAAATTATATATCTTTTTTTCGAGGTAATTTGAAATGAAAAAAATCCTTGCATTGGTTATTTCAGTATTGTTTGTAAGTTCACTTTCCGCATTGGAAGTTGATAAATCAGAACTTGAAAAATCTAAAAACACAACTATTGAATTTATTAACTATGTTGGACCACATAAAGTAATTGATTCAATTGAAGCAATTAAGGGAATCGGGTCTGGAATGGCAAAGCAGCTTAATAAGGATATTACAAAGCCTTCAAACTCAGCTGCTTCATCGAAATATCAGGTTATTCACGCAGTTGATCCAAATGAAACAGGTAAACTTGATGCAGATATTATTTTGATTGGTGCTGATGCTACAGTAGATCATATTAACAATCTTAGAAGAATTATTTCGGCTTATTTAAGTGAAGCATATGGATATTCTGAAAAAGATGCTGATACATTGGCTGTTTTTATTACTGTATACAATGCTGTTTATCGTGGAGATCTTGATACATTTCAGAATAAATACAAAACAGTTGTTACAAAAAATCTTTCAAAATCAAACTGCGGTTTGTCTGTTACATATAAAGACTGGCCAGGAAAATCTGAAATTGTAATTCCATTATTTGATGTTGCAAATGGAGGTCTTTCTACTGTTGATACTTCTGTTATTAGTGATACAAAAGTTGTTTCTAATATGAAAGAAGATGATGATATGAACGTTGAAAGTCGTAAAGACATGGTTGATATTAAGGAACGGGAAGCAGAAGAAGCATCTGATAAAGCTAAGGAATCGCAGAAAAAAGCTGTTGAAGAACAGAAAAAATTAGACGAAGAAAAGAAAAAGACTGAAGAAACTAAAAAAGAAGCTGAAGATGCTAAAAAGAAAGCTGATGAAAAACAGAAAGTAGCAGAAGAAAAACAGAAAACTGCTGAAGAAAATCCAAAAGATAAAGAAGCTCAGAAAGAAGCTGCAGAAGCTAAAAAAGAAGCAGAACAGGCTAAAACTGAAGCTGAAGAAAAGCAGGAAGCTGTAGAAGAACAGAAAGAAAAACAGGCTGAACAGGAAAAGAAAACTGAAGAAGCTAAAGACGAAGCAAAAGAAAAACAGCAGATAGCAGATAAGAAAAATACTGAAGCTCAGAATGAACGTAAAGAAATTGCAAAAGATCAGAATGAGATTCAGAAAAGAGAAGCCGCAGAAGCTAAAATGCAGATGGAATATGGTATTATTCTTACTGATGAATCAGAAATGCTTTCTCGTCTCGTAAAATTCAATAAAGAAAATGGTGAAGTTGTAAAGAACTCACCTGTTTCTGTAATTCGTAACCGTACAATTTACAAAGCTGGAGACAGTTACCTTGCAATTGCCGGTGAAAATACAAAAAACGGTGTAATTAAGCTCGTAACAATTGATCCTGAAACTATGGAAATAGCCGAAGAAAGCGAAAGCTACATTGCTGCAGATTCAGTACTTATTCAGGATGGAAATGATTATTATTGTGTAATTGATGAAAAAGGTACTTATTACCTTGGAAAATTTGGTGCTGATTTACAGCTTAAACTTAAATCTGATGTAAAGATTAAATCTTGTACACCAGTAACAATTACAGATTCTGGAATTGTAGTTACAGATTCAGATGGTAAACTTAAAGTTCTTGATAAGTCAGATTTAAAGAATAAATAATATAATACTTAACATAAACAAAAAAGCCTGATATCAAGCTAATCACTGGTATCAGGCTTTTTTGTTTTATTTTAAGAATCATCTTCTGCTTTTGACTCAAATTTACTGTATGAAGGCAGGAACATAATTGGTATGTCACCAGTTGCACCGTTACGTTGTTTTGCAAGAATAATTTTTGCTTCCTGAGCAGCAACTTCATCTTTAAGACGGTCACGGTGAAGGAACATTACTACGTCGGCATCCTGTTCAATAGAACCTGAACCTCGTAACTGTGCAAGGTTTGGTTCCTGTCCCTCTGCATCACGGGCTACCTGACACAATACAACTATTGGAATTTGTAATTCACGAGCTAATGCCTTTAATGATTTAGAAATTTCAGATACCTGTTCGAATACCTGTTTTTTAGGATCTTCGGTAGCAATTAAACCAATATAATCAATAAAAATAATTTTTACTCCATTTTTAGAAACCATACGTCTTGCCATAGCACGTAAATCTACAAGACGCATATTTGGTGTATCTACTGTAAATAAAGGTGCTTCAAACCATCGTCCGGCAGCATCCTGAATTTTCTTTACATCGTCAAGTTTCAGCATACCTGAACGGATTTTCTGCATTGGGACTCTCGCTTCCTGGGCAAGTAAACGCATACCAATGGATTCGTAAGGCATTTCAAGTGAGAAAAATCCACAAGGAATTCTTTTTTCGCATGCAATATTTTGAATCATTGAAAGTGCCAGTGCTGTCTTACCAATAGAAGGACGTGCACCAATGATAATTAATTCTGAATTTTGAAAACCAGAAGTATAAATATCAAGTTTAGCAAAACCTGTAGGAATTCCGGTAAACTGATTTTTACTTTTGTAACGAGATTCAATAATCTCAATTTCTTTAATCATAATCTGGCGTGCACCGTAAACTTCTGTAGTTTCGTTGCGTTCAGCCAGAGCGAAAATTTTTTGTTCTGCACTATCAAGAAGTGCATCACTATCTTTCTGCAAGTCAAATGAAGATGCTTTCAGTTCTTGTGAAATTCTAATTAAATCACGGCGAGAAGCTCTATCGTTTACAAGGCCTGCATAGTAGTCAATATTTGCTGATGATGGAACTGTATCTGTAAGAGATGCAATATAAGCACTTCCACCAGCCTTTTCAAGATTATTTTCAACAGTTAATTCATTAATAAGGGAAATTGTATCGCAATGAACATCTTTTGCATCGAGTTTAAGCATTACTTCATAAATAAGTTGATTCTGAAGTGAATAGAATCTGTCTGGTCTTAATGTAGAAACAACACTACCTCGAGATTCCCAATCTAACAACAATGCACCTAAAACAGCCTGTTCTGCTTCAATATTATGTGGTGGAACTTTGTCATTTAAGGTTTCTTCCATACCTTTCCCCTTTTCGACCCTTAATTTTAGAAAAAAAAAGAGTCAGCTATAATTATAAACTGACTCTTTTATAAAGTAAAAAGCTAATTCTAATTATTCAGCTTTTTCTTCTGCAGCAGGTGCTTCTTCTTTAGCTTCGATTACAGTACCATCAGATGTCTGAGCTTTAATTACAACATTAAGTTCAGCTGTCTGTGATTCGTAAAGTTTAACTGTACATTTGAATTTACCAATTGTTTTGATAGAAGAACCAGCGATTTCGATACGTTTACGTTCGATTTCGAATCCCTGTTTAGCAAGTGCTTCAGCAACAACGTGTGAAGTAACTGCAGCATAAAGTTTTCCATTTGAAGCAGCTGGCATATTGAGTTCCAAAGCCAAAGCTTCCAATTTTTCTTTAAGGCTAGCAGAATCTTTTCTTTTCTGTTCCTTGCGTGCTTCAATTTCTGCTTTACGACCTTCGAACAAAGCTACAGTTGCTTCATTGTAAGGCACAGCAAGATTACGTGGAAGGAGGAAGTTACGAGCGTAACCATTAGCAACGTTTTTTACGTCTCCTTCTTCACCAAGTGATTTAACATCTACGTTAAGAATTACTTTCATTTTACAAGCTCCTATAAATTATTTTAAGTGAATCTCGGAGTATGAGATTCACCATTGAATTAAAAATTAGTCAGCAACGAATGGCAACAAGCTGATTGAACGTGCGCGTTTAATAGCTTTTGCAACTTCACGCTGGTGTTTTGCACAAGTACCTGTGATGCGGCGTGGAAGAATCTTACCACGTTCTGTCATATAACGACGAAGTGCATCAGCATCTTTGTAGTCAATTTTTGCTTTGTTAGCGCAGAAACGACATACCTTCTTGCGGAAGTATGTTTTTCCTTTAGCACGTGTATCACGATCGTCTTCACGACCTTCTGATGCAGAAGTATCAGCCATAGCTTCAACCTGTTTTGCTTCCATTTCCTGTGTATTTTCTTCAGACATAATTTTACCTCTTTTAGAATCTGATTAGAATGGGATATCTTCTGGGAAATCGCTACCAGCATCACCGAATGGGTCAGACTGATAATTTGAATATCCTGTGTTCTGGCTAGGTCCGTTGCTTATTGCCTGGAATTTAGGAGCACCCCCAGTCGAAGGACTGCTATCTCCTTTTCCACCTAAAAGCTGAACATTATCAGCAACAATAGTAACTCTACTCTGCTTCTGTCCATCTTTTTCCCAACGATCCTGTTTAAGATGACCTTCAACACAAATCTGTTTTCCCTTTGTAAGATAAGGTTTTAAGTTTTCAGCGGTTTTACCCCAGATAGTAACATTGAAGTAGTTTACTTCATCTACCCACTGGTCACCGTTTTTTCTGCTTCTGTTGACAGCAATGCTCACATTTGCTCTAGCCTGGCCGTTTCCGACATAGCCAAAACTTCTTTCATCAGAACCTAAATCCTGTGTAAGACGACCAATAAGAACTACGTGATTTAAATCTGTCATAGAAAGCTCCTTAAAAAAATATAAGACTATTCGTCAATTCTTACGAACTGATACTTCAAAAGATTCATGTTGATTTTGAATGTTTTTTCAATTTCAACGATTTTTGAAGGATTCAATTTCATTGTGTAAAGAACGAAACGTCCTTTTTTCTGTTTGTTGATTACGTAAGTAAGATCACGATCACCGAATGGTTTTTCTTCTTCGATTTCTGCACCGAAGTTTGCCAAAGTTGCTTTTACGTCTTCAGCACCTTTTTTTGACTTTTCTTCCTCGAGTGGGTAGATAGTCATAAGTTCGTACTTTTTCATAAGTATCTCCTGAAATTTTTCATTCTGTCATAAGGCAGAACATTTCGGAGGACATATAATACAATCCTCTAATCGACGATTTAAGACTGTACAATAACCGGAACCATGAGCTCTGGTTATTCCTCCTTATGGATAAAGAGAGTCCATTTAAGGATTCCCAAGGGGTGTTCTAATAATATACTTAAAATCGGTTGTTCAGTCAATTCTTACTTGTGGCTTTTTACTTATTATATTATAATTTTTTTTATGTTTATTAGCACTAAAAAACGTTATTTACTGGCTCTTTTTATCCTTTTTTGTCTGTCAGAGTCATTTAAATTATCAGCTAAACCTAAAGACTCAGAAGATAGTGAATACAGTGGTGTATATAAAAAATATGTGCATCCAAGAGAATATATATTCGATTTAGCAGATGCTAAAAACAAAGTTTCCCTTAAAGTTGATGAAACAAATGGAAAAGCTTACTGCAATGTTGATTTTACAGATTTTGTAAAGGAACAGATGCCTCGTAAAGGAGATAAAATTACTTTTTCTTACGAAGGTACAGCTTCAAAAGATGTTCAGTCTATAACAGCAAGTGTTTATGATCTTACAAAAGGTCAGAATATTGGTAATAAAATTCCAGAGATTTTTACAACTGCTGTAGGTAAAAAGCAGACTTTCAAAAAAACATTTTCATTAATTCTAAATGAAGATGCTGAAAAATCTTTTACATTAAGGCTTGTGGGTACACTTCCAGAAAAAGCAAAAAAAACAGATAAGATTGATTTAACTTTTAAGCGAGTAACACAATCTACAAATACAAAAAAAGAAGCTGAAGAAGAAAAGGAAGCTCAAAAAAAAGGATTAAAAATTGTCCGTGTAAAGTCTAATTATGTTGTTGTAGACAAAAAGGAAACTGCTCCTGTAGAAGTCCCTGCTCCAATTGAACAGACTAAAGTTGAAGAAGAATTAGTTGAAGAAATTACTCCAGCGGAAAATAAAGAAGAAGCAGTTGTTGAGGAAGCTGTTCTTGATGAATCAATAATTGAAGAAGCAGTTACTGAAGAAATAATTGTTGAAGAAGTTATTATTGAAGAACAAGAAATCCCTGAAGAAACTGAAAATTCTGAAAAAACAGAAGAAACTCCTGTTGAACCGGAAACTGCTGAAAAAGTTGTAATCGTAATTGAACCTGAAGTACCTGCTGCTGTTGTTGAAATTGAAAAAGCAGTTGCAGAAGAACCTGAAAAAGAAGAATCAACATACGAACCTATTATTGTTATTAATAAAGTATCAAGATACGAAAAAGAATATTTGCAGGATTTTGCTGTTATGGATGAACTTGAACTTTACGAAACGGAAAAAGTTGAAGTAAAGAAAATTGAAGATCCAGATAAACGAGATAGTACAGGAAGAACTTTATTAATGCTTGCAGTTAAGAATGGTGATAAAAATCTTATTAAAGATTTACTTTTATCTGGTGCAGATGTAAATCTTAAAGATAAAGAAGGCTGGACTGTTCTAATGTATGCAGCAAGATACCAGTCTGATTTAAGCGTATTAGATTTGATTATTGATTCGGAAGCTAAAATTAAAACTACAAATAAATATGGGCTTTCAGCTTTGATGCTTGCTGCATGTTATAATGCAAATCCTCAGGTATTAAACAGATTGCTGCAGTTCTATTCTCCATCTGATAAAGAAGTTTTAAAATCTTTTGTTATTATGCTTTCTGAAAGCTCAAATGAAGAAAATTTACAACTGGCAAAAACAAAAGTTTACATAGATTATTCTATTCCAATTAATGCGTATTATTCTGGAAAAACTCCTTTAATGTATGCCTGCCAATACAGTTGCTATACAAAAATTATTCGAATTTTACTGGAAAATAATGCTTCTACTAAATTACGTTCAACAGAAGGAAAAACAGCTTTTGATTACGCTGTAAGCAATATTAATCTTGAACACGATGCTGTTTACTGGACTTTAAATAAAAAATAGGTTTAAGAATTATGAGAATTACAGGTGGTAAATTAAAAGGCAGAATCATTAAATGTCCAGACGGAGTTATTCGTCCGGCAATGGATAGAATGCGTGAATCTGTGTTTTCAATTATTGGTGATTTAACTGGTAAATCATGGCTTGATTTGTTTAGTGGTTCTGGAACTATTGCAATAGAAGCTGTTTCTAGAGGTTCTAGTGATGTTGAACTCTGTGAAAAAGATAAAATAAAAGTTGGAACTGTTTTGGAAAATGTTTCTATTACAGAAAAAGAATGTGGTGTAAAAATAAAATGTCATTTTATGCCGGTTGAATATTACATAAAAAGATGTAAAAGAACTTATGATTTTATCTTTTTTGATCCACCCTTCCCTTATAAATATCATGAGCAATTAATTTTAGAAGCCGATAAAAATGGTTTGCTAAATAAAACTGGTACTATTATGGTCCACAGACCTGAAGAACATTTTATGCCAGATACAATTGGAAATCTTACTCGTACCGACCAACGTATTTATGGGCGTTCTATTGTAGATTTTTATACATATAAATAACTTTTATTTTGCATTCTGAATTATTGTATGTTATGATTATATAGGTGTTTTAACCTAAGTAAAAACTTAAAATGAAAGATAGAAAAAGTTTAGAAAATGATTTAATTGAAAAAGTTCAAGAAAAAAAGATTCCTGATGGATTTATCAAAGTTACTGACAATCCCGTTAATGGTTTAACTCCTGAACAGAAAGTAATTCTAAACAGAAAAGCTAACGTCATGTTTAATAGTGGTAACATTGAAGATGCCAGAAGAATATACATTACAACTGGATATTCTGATGGTCTTACACGTGTTGGCGACTACTATATGAACAAAAACGAAAGTCTGAAAGCATTAAAAGCTTATTACTTAGCTCACAACCAGAGAGATGCTGAGCCAATCTATTCTGATATAGCAAAGATAATCTCAACACTTTTAAAAGACTAAACAACAGGAGAAACTTAAAATGGAAAATCTAAATCAGGAAAATGAAAACGAAATTATTATACCAGAGTCTTTTGAACCTGCTAATAATAACAGTTCAACTTCTGATGAGACCATTAATAAGATTTCAGAACTTTCAAAAAAAGGTTATCAGTACATAAAAGAAAACGATATTGAAGCTGCACAGAAAGCTTTTAATGATATCCTTGAAATAGAAGAAAATAATAACTACGCTCTTGTTGGTTTAGGTGATATTGAACGTAAACTTAATAAATTTAATGATGCCGTATCTTATTACAAAAAATGTCTGGACTACTACCCTAACAATAATTATGCACTTTTTGGTCTTGCAGATTGTTATAAAGCACTTAATCAGTTTCCAAAAGCAATAGATATCTGGCAGCAGTATTTGGTTCATGATGATAAAAATATAACAGTAATTACTCGTGTTGCAGATGCTTATCGTAAAATTAGAGATTTTAAGAAATCTAAAGATTTGTATCTTAAAGTTCTTGATATGGAAAAGGATAATGCATATGCCCTTATAGGACTTGGTCATCTTAGTTATGATTTTAAGGAATATAAAGATGCTTTGTATTACTGGACACGTATTTATGAATTAAATAATAAAGATACTGTTGATATTCGAGTACTTACTGCAATTGGTAACTGTCATAGAAAGTTAAAGACTTTTGAAGAAGGAACAAAATTCTTTGAAATGGCATTGGAGCGTGAACCACAGAACTTCTATGCTCTTTTTGGTTTGGCAGATTGTTACCGTGGATTAAATCAGCAGACAAAATCTATTTTCTACTGGAACAAGATTCTTGAACTTGATCCAAAAAATAAAGTAATTCTTACTCGTGCTGGTGACGCTTATAGAACTACAGGAAATTATAAAGAAGCTAAGGAATATTATACAAAGGCTCTTGAAATCGATTTCGATATTTATGCAGCAATTGGTTTAGCTCTTATCTGTAAATGTGAAGGTAATAACGAAGAGGCTGCATCAAGATTCGAAAATCTTGTAAAAAATGATCCTCGTAATTCACGTTTGTATCTTGATCTTGCTGATTGTTATGTAGCTATGAAACGTCGCGAAGATGCTATTAAGGTTCTTAACGATTATTTGAAAATTGATGGTCACAATTCTTCAATCAAGAATGCACTAGACAGTATTTCGAAAACAAACTAATTTATAGTTCAATATGGACAAAATTAATTTATCAGGTCTCCTACCTGCTGAAATTGCAGAGGTTTTAGGTTTACAGCAGAAATTTCGTGGTACACAGATTTTCAAATGGATTGGAAACGGTGTTACTGAATTTGATGCTATGTCGAATATTAGCGTTGATTTAAGAACTCAACTGAAAGAAAAAACTCAGCTTCGTTCTTCAACTGTAAGTAATGTTTTAAAAGATCCTGATGGAACAATAAAATTACAGATAAAATTACATGATGATAATGCTGTTGAAACAGTTTTATTAACAGATAAAGAAGGTCGTAAAACTGCCTGTGTAAGCTGTCAGGCTGGATGTGCAATGAAGTGTGCTTTTTGTATGACAGGTACTTTAGGACTTTCACGTAATCTTGAAGCTGGTGAGATTGTTGAACAATTCTTATATCTTGAAAGTATAGCCGGAAAATTGGACAACATTGTATTCATGGGCATGGGCGAACCTATGCAAAATCTTTCTGGTATTCGAAAAGCAATTGAAATTCTTTGTCATAAAGATGGACGTGCTCTTTCTTCAAAACGAATAACCCTTTCTACTTGTGGAATAGTAAAAGGCATTTATGACCTTGCAGATAATGGTCCACATATAAGACTTGCAGTTTCTCTTACAACTGCAAATGAAGATTTACGAAAAGAATTAATGCCAGTATGCCAGTCGGAAGCAAATTCACTTTCTGAATTAAGAAAAGCAATTGCTTATTATGCTGAAAAATCTGGTAAGAGAGTCACTTTGGAAGCTGCCCTTCTTCACGAAATAAATACAGATAAAGTAAGTGCAGATAACATGATTAAATTTGCTCGTGGTATTGATGTAAATGTAAATTTAATTCCATGGAATCCTGTGCCTACTTTAGCATTTACAGAACCTGGTTCTAATGAAGTTAAAAACTTTGTTAATATGATAGAAAAAGCCGGAATCAATGTCACCCTACGAACACGTAGAGGCAGGAAGATTGGTGGGGCTTGCGGTCAGTTAGGAAAAACAAAATAGAGTTTTGTACAACTAGTATGTAACAATGTAATTGAATATTCTACATCTTTTGGATATATTAATTAAAAAATAAGATGAAGGAGCAGGAACGATGCAGAAAAAAATCTATGTTGTTGGAATGTTTGATGATGGAACAGCTTCAAAAGTACAGGATGCCGTTAAAGCTGTTGCAAGTGTAACAAACTGTGTTGCTAGTTGTGAAAAATCTCAAGTTCTTGTTGATTATGATGACGCAGGTGCTGAAGATGCAATTAACAATGCAATTTCTGGCTGTGGTGTTGATGTTTTAGGCTAATAACTATGATAAAACTTACAATTTTGGATGGTCATGCAGTAAATCCTGGAGATTTATCTTGGGATATGTTTAAAGAATTTGCTGATGTGACCGTTTATGAAAGAACTCCAAAAGAGTTATTGATTGATCGCATTGGTAATTCCGATGCGATTTTTTTAAATAAAATTAATATTACAGAAGAAGTGCTTTCTGCCTGCCCTAACCTCAAATATATTGGTGTTTTGGCAACAGGTTACAACGTAATAGATTTGGAAGCAGCACGTAAGCGAAATATTATCGTTACAAATATTCCAGCTTATTCAACTGATTCTGTTGCACAGCATGTTTTTTCTTTGATTCTTCATTTTACTAATCATGTTGCAATTCATAATGATTCAGTTTTCAAAGGGGACTGGGTAACTTGCCCTGACTTCTGTTACTGGAACAAATCTTTAATAGAATTAAATGGTAAAACTCTTGGTATTTTTGGATATGGAAATATCGGAAAAAAAGTTGTTCAGATTGCAGAAGCTTTTGGTATGAAAGTTATTTGCTGTACAAGAACACAAAAACCTGGAATGCCAGAGTCTGTTACTTTTGAAGATTTATTTAAGCGTTCTGATTTTATTTCATTACATGCACCACTTACTGAACAGACAAAAAATATTATTAATAAAGATACTCTTTCATTAATGAAAAAGTCTGCATTTTTAATTAATACAGCTCGTGGCGGGTTTGTTGTAGAAAAAGATTTAGCAAATGCTCTTAATGATGGAGTTATTGCCGGTTATGCAGCTGACGTTGCTAGTTCTGAACCAATGGAAAAAGATTGTCCACTCTTATCTGCAAAAAATTGTGTAATTACACCACATATTGCCTGGGCTCCATTAGAAACTCGTTCAAGATTACAGGGAATTGCTTTAGACAACCTAAAAAATTTCTTGAACGGAACACCAGTTAATGTAGTTAGTTAAACAAAATTGATACATAATTGACAGTCACCAAACGTTAGAGGACAGTCAACGAACATTCGTTGACTCCCCTCTACCGTTTGGTGACTGTCGGTTGTGTGTTATTTTTTTTCGAAAACAGGAATCTGATCAATTGGTGCATCAACAGTTATTGTTTTTCCACCTTCTACAATTTCTTTTGTGTTGAAGTTTTCCCATTTTCCAGCTGGAAGATAAACATCACGTTTTGTACAACCGGGTTCAAGAACAGGTGCTACAAGATATTTATTTCCAAACATATACTGATCCTTCAGATTCCAGCATTTTTCATCTTCTGGGAATTCATAGAACATAGTACGCATTACAGGTGAACCATTTTTACTTGCTTCTTCCATAATTTTTGAAGTATAAGGAATTAAACTTTCACGAAGTTTAATCTGTTTTTCCATAATTTTTTGAGCTTCTGGACCATAAGACCAGATTTCATTTGGACGACCAGTATAAAGATATCCGCCACCATATCCACGTTCTGGATCTTTATCTAATGGTGGAGTATCATGAGGATCACGGTCACCATGTAAACGTAAAATTGGAGACCAAACAGCCCATTCAAACCATCGTTCTAAAAGCTCAACAAATTTTGGATCTTCAGGATTTCCGTACATAAATCCACCAATATCAGTAGTCCACCATGGAATACCTGCAAGACCAATATTCAAACCTTCACAAATAGAAGTTCTTAAACATTCCCAGGAAGACTGAACATCACCATTCCAAAGAACATTATTATATTTCTGAGAACCTACCCAGCAACAGCGCTCAAGATTAACGAAATCTTTTTTGCCCATTGCTTTCATTCCATCATAGAAGGTTCTGCTGTAATACAAAGGATAAATATTTGAACAAGATAAGGCAGTTCCTAACTGGTAGCGATAGTTTCCGAAATCATAAACATTGTAGTCAGGTTCAGCGTTATCCATCCAGAACATATCAATTCCATAGTCAGCATAGCTTTTCTTTACAATATTCCAAACATATTCACGGGCTTCTGGATTAGTTGCATCAAATGTAAGACAATCGCCCATAAAGTCATAAGTCTGATTTGTACCACGTTCTGTACGAACTAAATAACCTTTATCCTGCATTTCATAGAAGTGAGAACATTTTTTATCAACACTAGGCCAGATAGAAATCATTACCTTAGTTCCCATTGCATGAAGTTCATCGCACATTGCTTTTGGATCAGGCCAATATTCAGGGTCAAAACACCAGTCTCCCTGTCGTGGCCAATGGAAGAAGTCAATTACCATTACATCAAGGTGAATTCCCATTTCTTTATATTTACGTGCTACAGTAAGTACTTCATCCTGTGTACGATAGCGAAGTTTACACTGCCAGAACCCCAGATAATCTTTAGAAAGAACTGGAGCACGACCAACTGCAGCAGTAAAGTTTTCTATGATTTTTGCAGGAGTATCTGCAGCAGTTACCCAGTAGTCCAATTCTGTTGTACATTCTGCAACCCATTCTGTAAGGTTCTTAGCAAAATTTACATGACCTACAGCAGGATTATTCCATAAGAAACCATAACCAAGATTTGAGATTGCAAAAGGAATTGAAATTTGAGAATTTCTCTGTGCAAGTTCAAGAGTACAGCCTTTCATATCAAGATAAGGAGTTGGATACTGTCCCATACCAAATAATTTTTCATCATCATTTGGTTCAAATCGAACAGTAAGTCTATAATCTCCACCAATAATTCCTTTCCATTCACGGGCAATAACTTTTGTACAACAACTTTCTTTTGTTGCAGAAGGATCATAAGAGCGGAAATATTCATGAAGAATAACTTTTCCATCTCTTAATAAAGTAATTACTCCGTTATTGTTGATTTTTGCACTCATTTTACCGTTTACAATTTCACCACCCGCAGGTGTAATTGAAATTTTTGCAGTGCAATTATCAACTTTTTCTGTAAGTGCCCATTGATGATTTGGAAAATCTATTTCCATTGTTGAACGAACACGGAGACTATCCCTTCCCCATGGTTCAATTTTTAATGTTTCATTACCTTTTTTTAATATCAACGAATTATTGGAATTTAATAACATAAATACCTTCCTGAAAATTTGTATTCCTAATCGTTTATTTTAACATAGAATACCGAATTTTATATAATATAAATCTCTGACTCTATGAAAAATTTGTAAAATAATATACAATAATTGTATGAAAGAACACAAATTGGTAATGGGGAGACTTATCAATATTTTTTCTTTTTTATATGCATCTGTATTGTCTGTTGTTTGTATTGTAATGCAGATTAAAGGAATTGTCCCTGAACAATTTGGACCTATAGCACTTATTGCTGTACCGGCTATTCATGTTCTTACTTCACTTGTTTTAATTTATTTGATTATTAAGGATAACCTTTTTATAAAATTTGCTTTGTTTCAGATTGAAAGTCTTGTTGCTATTTATACTGGTTTTGAAGCAATAGGAATGTTTCTTTTTTATTCATCTATTTTCTTTCTTTACATTTTTTATTTTTCTGAAAATAAAAATTTTTATCATATTCTAGGTTTCTATATTATCCATATATTCTTCCTTGTAATAGAGCCATCTGCCGATGTAAGTACTAAAATTGTAAATATTCCTGCTTCTTTTTTTATGATGCTCATGTTCATTTATTTTTATGAAATTTTGCAAAATAAATTTTCCAGTTTTGTTCCTAAAGCAATAGCTTTAAATTCTAATATTAGCGATAAAAATCCTGGTGATATTGTAAAACTTTCTGACTATAATCTTACCGAAAGACAGATTAATTTTGTATATGATTATATTATGGACAATCTTTCGTATAATGATTTAAGTGAAAAATATTTTGTTAGTCTTTCAACAGTAAAAAAAGAATTTGCAGATACTTATAAAGTTTTAGGTGTTTCTAAATTAAGTGAATTAAAAATCCTTCTTCTTCAGTTCAAGATTGAAAAATAAATTACACTTTTGATATAATTAATGTTATACTATAAATAAATGTACTTTTAGGGAGAAACAAAAAATGAAAACATTTGGCGGATCAGTTCTATTTTTAGATCGTTCTGATATAAATACAGATGAAATTATTGAAACAAAATATCTTGATGAACTTTCAAAACAGGATTTAAAACCTTATTTACTTCAGAATTTAAAGATTGAAGGATTTAATGCACAGACAGATGTTGCCGGGAAAAAGGTGATTATTGCCCGTGAAAACTTTGGTTGTGGAGCAGATAAAGAAAAAGCACCTTGGGCTCTCGAAGTTAATGGAATTAATACAGTAGTAGCACCTTCTATTGCAAAAGCTTTCAGACCTCATTTGTTTGCAAATAATATTATGGGTATTGAAATTGACCGTAAGTCTTTGGCAGATATGTTCCATACATTTGCAGATAAAGATACTGAATGTAAAGTTGTTTTAAATGAAGATGGTACAGCTAAAGTAAAACTTATTGCTGGTTCACTTTCTAAGAGCTACCAGTTTAATGTAGACGATTCAGAAAAAAATCTTTTTAACAAAGACTAGATTGTATTTTTTATAAATAACATAGAGTGACAGGCACCTAACGTTAAGGAACAGTCAACAAACGTTTGTTGACTGTTCCTGAACGTTAGGTGCCTGTCATTTTTGTTTAACTGCGAAATATCTTATTTTACAGCTTCGAAAATAATATCTGCAATGAAGATAACAGCTAATACCCAAGTTGCAACTGGGATATCTTTTGCTTTCTTTCCTGCTACTTTAGCAATTACGTAAGCAATCATACCGAATGCAATACCCTTAGAAATTGAGTAAGAGAATGGCATAACCATAATTGCAACGAATGCTGGAATTCCTTCTGTAGGATCTTTGAAATCAATATCTACAACCTGCTGCATCATAAGGAATCCAACAAAAATAAGAGCTGGAGCTGTAGCAGCACTTGGAATAAGAGCGAAAAGTGGTGTCATGAACAAAGCCAAGAGGAATAATACACCAGTTGTAACTGATGTAAGACCTGTACGTCCACCTGCAGCAACACCAGAAGAAGATTCAACAAATGAAGTTACTGTTGAAGTACCAAGACAAGCACCAACAACTGTACCAATAGAGTCAGCCATAAGAGCCTGTTTAGCATTAGGAATATTACCATCTTTATCAACAAGATTAGCCTGCTGTGTAACACCCATAAGAGTACCGATTGTATCAAACAAGTCTGTAAATAAGAATGTAAACATAATTACAAGGAACTTAACTGAAAGTACACTAGCCCATTCAAATTTGCAGAACAATGGAGCTGCTGGAAGACTGAATGGAGAGAAATTTTCAGGAATTGAAGTAACACCAAATGGAATACCAATGATTGTTGTAGCAATAATTGCAAGAAGAATTGCTCCTGGAACTTTCAAAAGATAAAGAATAATAGTAATAATAAGACCAATCATTGCAACTACAGCAGGTTTAGCTGACATGTTGAAGTTTACGAAACCAATGATTGTTCCTGTATCAGATGCTGCAATACCAGCATTTGCCAAACCAATAAGAGCAATGAAAAGACCGATACCAACAGCAACAGCTTTTTTCATTCCAGAAGGAATAGCACTAATAATTTTTTCACGAATTCCAAAAATTGAAAGAACAATAAAAATTAAACCTTCAACTAAAACAGCTGTAAGTGCAAGCTGCCAAGAACAACCCATTCCAAAACATACTGTGTATGTAAAGAATGCATTAAGACCCATACCAGGTGCCAAAGCTACTGGAAGATTAGCCCAAAAAGCCATTACTAAAGTAGCAACAGCAGAAGCAATAGCAGTAGCTGTGAATACAGGACCAAAGCCCATACCTGTTTCGCCAAGCATTCCTGGGTTTACAGCTAAAATGTAAGCCATAGCGAGGAATGTTGTAATACCACCAATAATTTCTTTCGAAACAGTAGTACCACGTTCCTGTAATTTAAATAACTTTTCCATTAAAATCCTCCTTTGAAAAAGTACATTACAAATTAAATTACATATTCTGAAATAAAGTTAGAACCTTATCAGGACATGCGTTTACACATTCGCCACAAGAAGTACACTTAGAATAATCTACTACAGGAATACCACTTGTAACATTAATTGCCTGTTCAGGACATTTTTTAGCACAGATTCCACATTTGATACATCCAGCAGAACAATTCTTTTTAATCTGAGGTTTATTGTCACTTTTTGAAGAACAAAGAGCAATTGCACCTTTAGTATCTGCATCATAAATGTTAAAGAGTTTTTTTGGACATGCAGATTTACATTTTCCACAACCTTTACATTTAGTTTTATCAACAAAAGGAAGTCCATTTTCGCCCATTGAAAGAGCATCGAAAGGACATACTTTTACACAGTCACCAAGACCAATACAACCAAAGGCACATTTTTTAGTTCCATTCATAACAAGCTGAGCACCAGCACAAGTCTGAACGCCTTTATAAATTCCTTTAGCTTGAGCGCAGTCTTTAGAACCCTGGCATGCAAGAACAGCAATTTGAGGTTTTAATTCAATTCCAGCTTTACCAAGAATTTCAGAAATCTTTGTTGTGCAGTCTGCACCTCCTGCAATACAGCCATTAGTTGGAGCTTCACCTTTTACAACAGCTCCTGCAAATGCATCACATCCTGCAAGTCCACAGCCACCACAGTTTGCACCAGAAAGAACTTCTCTTACTTTCTCTACTTTTGGATCTGTATCTACGTGGAAAATTTTCTTAAATAAACCAAGTAGAACACCAAGAACAAATGAAATTACAAGAGCACAAAGAATTGTGTAAATAATAGTATTCATATCTTTCTCCTCACTCTTCTACTTTATTAAGCCTTTAAATCCAAGGAATGCAAGACTAAGCAAAGAAGCTGCGATATAAAGAATTGGAGTTCCTTTAAGACTTTGTGGTATGTTTGCAATCTTTGTTCTGCTTCTAACACCACTCATTACAACCATACTGATTAAGAATCCGATAGCTGTACCGAATGCATAAATCAAACTTTCACCATAGTTATATCCTTTACTGATACAGTTAATTGTAACACCAAGAACACCACAGTTTGTTGTAATCAAAGCAAGATAAACACCCATTGAACTGTAAAGACCAGGAGCCTTTTTCTTTAAGAAAAATTCAACAAGCTGAACAAGAGAAGCAATAATAAGGATAAAGAACAAAGTCTGAAGGTATTCAAGTCCAAGTGGAACCATAATAAGATTGTATAATGGCCATGTAACGACTGTTGCAAGGACAATTACAAAGGTTGTTGCAAGGCTCATTCCTGTTGCTTTTTCTGTATCATTTGTCATTCCAATAAAAGGACAAATTGCTAAATACTGAATGAATACAACGTTCTCAACAATTGCAGATGCAATAAAAAGTTTTAATGAATCAATTAATGTAGCCATAATTATTTACCTCTCTTGCAAAACTGCACAATAGCACCAAGAATACCAAAAACAAGGAATCCACCAGGAGCACTTGTAAATAAACCAATTCTATAAGCTTCTGGAATCAATTCAATCTGGAAGGAAGTTCCTGCAAAAATTGTTCCACCACCTAAAATTTCACGAATTAATGAAATTACAACCATAACAATGATGTAACCAATTCCCATACCTAAAGCATCTAAAACTGAATCACCAATAGAGTTCTTGCTTGCAAACGCTTCAACACGGCCCATGATAATACAGTTTACAACAATTAATGGAAGGAAAACCCCCAGTGCATCGAATAATGAAGGCACATAGGCATGTAAAACCATTTGTACAATAGTTGTAAAAGAAGCAATGATAATAATAAATACTGGTAAACGAATTGCAGATGGAATAAGTTTCTTAAAAATGCTGATTACAATTTCGCTCATAAGTAAAACGAAAAGCATTGAAATTCCCATTCCAAATCCATTGAATACACTAGTTGTTACACCAAGAGATGAACAAAGTCCAATATTCAATACAAGTAAAGGATTTTCTAGTAATAATCCTTTTGAAAAAGTCTTTAATTTATTGCTCATTATTTTGCCTCCAGATATTTAAGAAGACAATTTGTACCTTCTGTAATCATAGCTCCAATTCCGTTAGAAGTAATTGTAGCTCCTGTAATTGCATCAAAATTAGTTCCAGCTTTGAAACCATCTTTTGCAGTTTTTCCGGTAAACTGATCATAGAAAGTTAATCCGCTTGCAAGTTTAAAATTAGGATCATTTGCCTTAAGACCGAACCCTGGTGAATCTGTTAATTCAAGAATTTTCATTCCTGTAATATTGCCATTTTTATCCATACCAACAATAATTTTACCTTTATCGTAAGTAGGACCTTCAACCTGGGCAACACCACCTAAAATCGAACCACCTTTTTTAGCAAGGTAAACATTAGTGATTACAATGCTTCCATTAGAAGATGGAGTAAAATCTGTTACCTGTTCAAATTCGTCTGCATCAGCATAAACAACAGTCATTGCTTTTGCGGCATTTCCTTTTTCATTTTCAGCAATTTTTTTAGAAGTAAAAGTATTTACTACGGCAAGAATTGCACAAGATGCAACGGCATAACAAACAAGAATTAAACCAAGTTTAATCATTTCATTAATGCCAAGTTTTGATTTACTCATTTGTTGCCTCCTTTTTTGCCATATCCATACATTCTAACTGTAAGGTTATTTAAGAAAGGAGCTACAGCATTCATAATCAAAATACTGAACATAACTCCTTCAGGATATCCTCCAAATTTTCTGATTAAGAATGTAATTAAACCGGCACCTGCACCAAAAATTAAACGACCAGGTTTTGTTACTGGAGCAGTAGCATAATCTGTAATCATAAAACAAGCACCAAAAGCAAGACCACCAGTAAGAAGTGCTGTTACTACTTCAGTTATGCCACCAGAAATTAAAGAACAGATTGCAACAGTTCCAACCATTGCAATAGGTGCTCTCCAATCAATTACTTTGCAAAGTAAAAGGAAAACAAAAGAAATAAGGATTAATAAAACAGATGTCTCACCAATACAACCTGCTGTATTTCCAATAAAATAATCTAAATAATTTATAGATTCCTGACCATTTTTTAATGCACTTAAAACAGTAGCAGAAGAAATTGCATCGTAACTTCCAGCTAAAGGTGCAAGCCATTTAGCTCCCATAACAGCTGGGAAACTTACAAACATAAATGCACGACCAGTTAATGCTGGATTAAATACATTTGATCCAATTCCACCAAAAAGTCCTTTTGCAACAACAACAGCAACAGCAGCACCAAGAACAAGCATCCAAACTGGAGTTGTAGGTGGACAAACTAAAGCAAGCATTACACCTGTAACGGCAGCAGAAAGATTTGCAATAACAACTTTCTGTTTAGTTGCAATCTGGAATAAAGCTTCAAATAAAATTGCAGAAATAACTGAAACTAAAATTGCAACAGCAGCTTTCCATCCAAAGAAAATAATACCTGCAATACATTCAGGTAAAAGTGCAATTAAAACTGTGCACATAATACAAGTAGTGCTCATTCTATACGAAAAGTGAGGACTACCAGAAATAACAAATTTATTATCGCTCATTATTTAGCCTCCCCTTTTGCAGCCTGTTTAGCTCTTTCTTCAGCCATTTTTTGACGAACAACACCTTTTCCTAGTCTTATTCTCTGAACAATATTAATATGAGCTGGACATACATAAACACAGCATCCACATTCAATACAATCCATAAGACCGTAACGTTTAGCTTTATCAAAATTGCCAGCCTTCATTTCGCGAACCATAAGGACTGGACTTAAATGCATTGCACATGTACTAACACATCTTCCACATCCAATACATTGGTCTTCTTCAAATAAAGGAGCTTCTTTTTTTGTAAGGAATGTAATACCGCTTGTACCTTTAGCGATTGGGAAACTTGTTGACCCCATGGCGAATCCCATCATAGGACCACCAGAAATAATTTTTACAGTTTTTTCTGCTTCAAAATTAAATACTTCACCTTCAAGGTCACTAACTAAAGTTCCAATTGGAACTCTTACGTTGCAAGGTTTATCAACACCAAGTCCGCTGATTGTAAGGGAACGTTCAATAAGTGGCATACCAAGACGACATGCATCAGATACAGCACAAACAGTTCCAACATTACTGATAATACAACCAGCATCTGCAGGAAGTTTGGCACTTGGAATTTCACGTCCTAAACAAGCACTTACAATAAATTTTTCAGAACCCTGAGGATATTTTGTTTTTACAACACAAATTGAAATATCATCGCCATAACCTTTTTTAGCAATCTCTGCTTCAAGGGCTGGTTTGATGTATGCTTTATTTTCTTCAAGAGCAATAATTCCAGCAGCGCCAACAAGACGAAGAATGATTGCAAGACCATCAATAACTTTTTCAGTCTGTTCCTGTAAAGTTCGTTCATCGCATGTAAGGTATGGTTCACATTCAGCTGCATTTAATAAAACGTATTCAATTTCTTTATCTGCAGGAGGATTAAATTTAACATGAGCTGGGAACGAAGCACCACCCATACCAACAATACCAGCGTCTTTAATACGAGCAAGTAAAGTTTCAGGTTCGCAAGTAAATGGATCAATAGGTTCCATAAAACTTGTACGATTTTCATCATCGGCTTCAATAATAATACATGGTACTTCAGCATTACCAGTAACAACACAATTTTGAATCTTTTTAACTTTTCCTGAAACTGAAGAATGAACAGGACAGTTCATAAATTTGTCACCATTTGCAATAATCTGGCCTCTAGAAACCAAATCGCCAACAGCAACACATGGAGTATTTGGAGCTCCACCCATTGTTACAGGAATGTAAACTGTTTTTGATTTAGGAAATGCAGGAGTAATTGGGCATTTGTTGCTCAATTCTTTCATTTCCTCTGGGTGTATACCACCCTTAAAAGTATGTAATTTCATAATAAAAAATTATAAACCAAGGAAGACTAAAAGTATATTAAAAAACATTGTAAATAATATAGAAAACATTAAAAAAAAATTGTATTTTTAAACCAAGTGAAAGTTCTTTAATCTTATGAAAAAATTAAAATATTTTTTGTTTATTTTACTGTTTTTTTTCCCCTTTCAGCTTAATGCAGAGATTGTAACATTGAATATTACCACTTCAGACGGTCATCTTGTGCCATATGAAATTGATGATTCTACAAGGATTTTAAATATCTCTAATTTTACGCCACCATTTAATAAATATGATATTGATTCAATTTCTGGGCTTGAGCAATTAACAAATCTTGAAGTTATACAGATAGTTGGTCTTAATACTATTATTGATTTTAGTTTTTTGAGTGATGCACCAAATATTAAAGAGTTGTATATTTCGTCTTGCATAGTATTGTCGCTTAAATTTCTAGAAGATTTGTACAATGCCGAGCTGATAATGATGGATGTTTACGTAATTGATGAAGATTACGAAATAATCAAAGATATGGAAATTGACCTTTCAAAACTTGAAAATTTACAGAAGATATCATTCTATGCGTCTGTAATTCCAAGTGAGGAATATAGAGGATTTGCAGCAATTCCTAAATTTTCATACGTACAATCCCACCCCGATATTGTACTGGGTAATAATGAAATAGAATCTTTTACAGAAGAAGATATAGAAACCTTATCTCAGTTCAACAAAATTTATTTGTGGCCTAACCCCGTGTTATTTAACGAAGAAGAAATGCAGAAACTGGAAGGCTTTAATATAATTACAAGATAGATTTATTTCACAATACTGGTTCTATAAATTCCGACATAAGAATTTCTAGGGCACATTTTATGTATGGAATTGACATAGACCTATGATTTTTCTCATCAAGAGAATTATAGATGATTCATATTTACTACCAGAGAGTTTTATTTCATTTTTATTTATTTCTGAAACTTTATGCGTAAATTCCATTTTATACTCCATCATGCTCTCTGTTGAAATGTATATTCTACTCTTCAGATAAATCAGTTCTTTTATTTTCCAAGTTTCTATTTCAAATAATCATATACTTCAGTTCGACTATATTGTCGTGCATATTCCATTGCATTGCAGTTTTCAATTTTTTTTATGTAAAAAGATTCTATGCTGTGATTGCTGAAAATACTTGTTTTAAATAATTCTGATAAAACTTATTTTTTCCTTACCATGTAAATAACGTGTGAGTATAAAACATGACATTTAAACCGCGAGGGCTCGACCCGAAGTTGGTTTTGAAATGCGTGTTATACGAAGTTTTACTTTTCCATATTGTAACAAATACTATTTTAACACAGATTTTCATTACAAAACTCATAAGTTATTATTCCAGCTTCTATAATCCAATCATAACCATTAATACTTCTACATTTTAATAGACTATCATAAAAATCTTCATATCTTTTGCTTTCAAGATACCTCATACTTAATTCGTAATTTGCTGAAACAGATTTCGGATTAAAAGCTGCTATAAATTCCAAAGTTTCAATTTCATTTTCAAGAAGATAATCTCTGTAAGCTTCTTTTGAATATCTTGTTTTTAAATAGTTCAATACTAAATAAAGACACAATTTGTTGTTAATTGTATTTTGCATACCTTTACTCTGTTCAATAAATCTTTCACAGAGTAATTGATTTCTACTTTGATATATAGTTGTTTTATTAAACATTGTTTCATTTTTACTTAATTGATTTATTTTAACTTTTTTTTCTATTATTTCATCCTTACTATTTAGTATTCTTAAATAGTCTCCAGGTTTCATTTTGCATAGCATAAAATTAAAGATTTTTTCAGAAAGTTTTTTGCAAAGTGATGAGATAATAAACGAGACGATAGTAAGTAATAAATAAATGATATCTATATTATTTGTTTCATTCAGCCTGATTGCGATTTGAAATTTTACAAAAAATATAATCCCACTAATTGCAAATCCAGTTCTCGATAAAGATGCAATCTTTCTGCTTTTTGTTACCAATAAATATTTTATTACGGATGAATACTCAACACTTCCTAAAACATCCTCAAGAAAATTCTGAGATTCAGTATTTAAATAAGTTGTATCATCTTTCAATATTTCTGGTATTTTTCCAAATGTCTTAATTATTTTTTCTTTTAATTTCTCATAATCAATATTTTTATTAGGTTTCACTTTTTGAGTAATCCAGAAAAACAAAATATCGATTTTATAACTACTGAACGTATCTTCTACGTATTCATCATCTTCTTCTAATTTCTCTTCCTCTTCTTGAAAATTATTTTGGGAAGTACAAGTTTGATATACAGATTCTTTTGTTTTGTTTCTTTTAGTAATATAGAATGAAAATAAAATTGCAAGGGTTATAACAAAAACATAATATAGGTAATCCATACTTTTTTCTCCGTAACTCCCTTCCAGCTCAGTGAGCTGTGTGTAAAACATGACATTTAAACTTCGAGGGCTCAACCCGAAGTCGGTTTTGAAATGCGTGAAAATCATTAAGGCCCCAAGGTTATCGTGCTTAGATAACACAATACCTTACTTTTTCTGGAGGGAACCTTATGAGATTCTATAAGAACCAGCATCAATTTTACATCGGTATCGACCTGCATGCAAGGACGATGTATGTCTGCGTCATCAACAATCTTGGTGAAACTGTATTCCACAAGAACATGGAATGTTCCAGAGATAATCTGGAGCTTGTAACCAACACATTCGGAAAAGACATTGTAATCGGTGTCGAATGCATCTTCACCTGGTACTGGATTGCAGACTACTGTGCAGAAAACGGAATCGACTTTGCTCTGGGACATGCCCTGTATATGAAAGCGATTTATGGCGGAAAGACAAAGTCTGACAAGATTGACTCTGAGAAGATTGCCAACATGCTCCGTGGAGGAATGTTTCCCATCGCATATGCATATCCAAAGGCAAAGCGTGCAGTACGTGACCTCCTCAGAAGGCGGCTCTTCTTTGTCCGCCAGCGGGCTGAACTTTCAGTCCATCTTCAGAATACGAACCATCAGTACAACATAAACGAACCTCTGACATCTTCAAGAATGAGGAGTGAAGTTTACAGAAATACGATTCCTCTTAAGTTCAGTGATCCTGCAACTTTGAAAATGGTGAATGCAGATCTTGCCATGTTCCAGTCTTATCATGACATAATCACAAAACTTGAATTTCAGATTGAAGACAGCATGGAAGTTCAGGATCCTGTTTCGTACAGCATTATCAATTCAGTTCCGGGCCTCGGCTTTATACTCTCCCTTACAATTCTTTACGAGGTTGATGACATCCATCGTTTTTCAGATGTCGGT
>JAZLKI010000098.1:0-10643 GCA_045597485.1 Treponema sp. | reverse complement strand
TCATTGGCTTCCTTCAATTCTGCAATTTCTTTCATCAGCTGTTTTTCGCGTTCTGTTAATGGTTCAGCCGATTCCGCCGTATTATTTGACTTCTTTATGTCTGACCGTCTTTTACGCCAGTCAGCTAAAGTGCTGTAAATTATTCCCAGCTGTTCCGCTGCCTTTTTAACTCCAATTTCATCAGACAATAAAATTGCCTGTTCTCTGAATTCTTTTGTGTATCGTGTCATAGTTCACCTTTTTTATCGGCGTTTTTAACACTGCACTTTTATGATAACCGTTCATTTTACCATTTTAGCTATTATAACACTTTTTAAATATTTGGTACACTTCCTCAACTCCAGTAACAAGTATACCACCCATTCCCATATCTAAAGGAATTGCAATATCCAAATCGTAACGATCCCCTACTGCAACACAATTTTTAGGGTCCACCCCAAGGTATTCAACAGCCTTTTCAAAAGGTTCAACTGCAGGCTTAGATTTATAACAAGTATCCAACCCGATTATTTCCGGAAAAAACTCCGAAATCCCAAGTGCATCTAAAGTTTTTCTGGCAGGCAAAACCGGATTATTAGTAACGCAAACCATTTTTGCTTTTTGGGAAAGATCGCTTAAAGTTTCAATTAATTGTTCATCTTTTCCAAGAAAGTCCTTAGGTTCAAGCAATTCTTTTCGCCATTTTACACTCTGCTCAATTGGAATACCAAAAGCAAGCAAAGTATTTCCAAGACTTACTTTTGAACCATTATGCTCTTCTGCAAACTTTTTTCGGTAATCTGCAACTTTTTTTCTAGCTTCATCAGCAGTAATTCCTAAATCCTTAGCATACTGACGCACCTGGCAATCTACCTGTTCAAATGCATAATGACTGTTTGTGTACAAAGTAGAATCAATATCAAAAATAAAAGCTTCAGGATTTTCAGGAAGATTATAAGTTTTCATTTTAAGCCTTTTGTTTCACTATTTTTTCTGCAGCTTCCTGCAAAGATTTATATTTACCAAGCCCAAAATAAGCGGCACAGGCATCACCCAGCAATTCACTGTGAGCAAAACCTTCACCATTTACAGATGCATGGAGAATTTTCATATTCAAAATTTCCGCTTTTTCTTTTAACAACAAAACATCGTTAGTCTGTCCGCCAGTTACCGACATTTCATCTGGAAAATTTATATTATTTTCATCACAAAGCTCTCTAAGAAGTTCAATTGCCTTTTTAATTTCTTCAAGGCGAGCCTTTTCATTCATAGAGCCGCTGTCTGGAATTAATACCGACACATTCCACAATCCAGAAATAACCGATGGTAAAGTTCTAATGCCAGCTTTAAAAATCTGTTTATCAACGCAAAAATTAAAGCCTTCGGAGCTGCCACAGCGGTCACAAAGTTTTCCAGGTGCCAAAGTATTTGTACCAATCAATGCAACAACAAAATCTGGTCCACCGGCAATTACCTTGCAATCGTTGGCAAAGGAAAGCTTTTCAAAAGTAAAACCAGGCACTAAATCAGCTGATATGGAATTAGCCATATAACCGCAAACAGCCCCTGTAGCAACATAAGGAGGCATTTTTTCGTAAGGCACTTTACAAGCCTTGCAAGATTCCTCTGTCCAATAAGCCGAAATAAATCGTTCTTCAGGCAAAATAGTTACAGCGTTACCAGTAAGCAGATAAATTAAGTATTCCGGACCAGAAAAAATATAACGGGTTGATTTGAACTCAACAGGATAATTTTTTTTCAAAGTTAGGATTTTTGGCATAAAAAGGGAATGGGCGGCGGCGGTTGGTAAAGGTTCGTTATAGGAAGTGTCATTCCAAAGGATTGTAAGACCTGAATCGGTTACAACGGTAGGCCCGTTACCAGAAATTGCAAGGGCTTGAATTTTTGTTGGGCGGGTTGCAGTGGCTTCAAGGCGGGTAAGGGCGGTTGCAAAAGACTTAAGCCAACTTGCAGCTACAAAATGGTCTTGAGGATTTTCAAATGGCACCGAACAAAAAGAAACGACTTCGCCTTCAGCTGTAATAATACCTGCTTTAAGCGAAGTCGTTCCAATGTCCATACAGAGAACACTTTCAGACATTATTTAGACTGTTCTTCCTTTGTTTCTGCTGGTGTATTATTCTGTTTTACAACTTTTTCGATAATACTGCGGTTATCAAGCAATTCACCAAGCGACTGGTTGTAATGAATACGAGTAATAACGTTAGCAAAAAGACCACTAACATCAGTATTAATAAACCATTCACGATTAAGCAATTCTTCATGATAAACGGCATTTGTACCAATAATTCTGTAGAACAATCCCTGCTTATAAGCTTCATCAAACTGTTCAATAGCATTGCCTGTAAAGAATGGAAGTGAAATTGCACAGATTACTTTTGTAGCACCCTGATTCTTCAAGAATTCCATAGCTTTAAGCAAAGTACCACCAGTACCAAGCATATCATCGGCCATGAATGCAACTTTACCTTTTACGTCACCAAGGAGTTTTACAGATTTAATATTAGTTGAATGAGCATCTTGAGTTACAATTGAGTAATCACGCTCTTTATAAATCATTGCAAGTGGAAGTTTTAAGCCAGAAGCATAGAACTTGTTACGGTCAATAGCACCAGTATCTGGAGATACAATAACAATATCTTCAGTTTGACCAGTAAGATCAACAATTTTACTAAGTTCACGAATAATCTGGTAACTTGCATGAAGGTTATCAAGATTACAAGACGAGAATGCGTTTACAATTTCGCGAGAGTGCAAATCAAGGGTAATGATTCGGTCTACACCCTGTAATTCGTACATGTGTCCTAAAAGACTTGCAGTAAGCCCTTCACGGCCCTTTCGTTTATGCTGGCGCGCATAAGGATAAGCTGGAACAACTAAAGTAATTTTTTCAGCACCTGCAATACGAACAGCATCAATTGTAACAAGCAATGACATAACATGATCGTTAACAGTCATTACAACATCGTTCTTACCACCATTCAAGTGGAGAACCTCGTGGTTTTCAACATCCTGGAAGATGTATACGTCTTTACCACGAACAGACTCTAAAAGCTCGGTCTTAACCTCACCGTTAGCAAAGTACGAGAACCGTGTATTTACTTTGAATACAGGTGGTCTGTACTTATCAGTTGAACCTCTTATACAAAGATCGCTAGTCTGCAAATCATTCTGCAGATTAATTCTCTGTACAAGCTCTTCTTTACTCAGTCCATAACGCTTAGATATAACATCGTTCTTCAATGTGAAGCGGTGTTTATACATGTGTTTAAGGTGCGTTATGACTTCATTGGCGAAAGCTTCGCCACCAGGACACGCAACAATCGCTAGACTTGTTGGCTCGGTATAAGGCATATTTGACCTCTTTTATAGTGGGATTTGTAAGTCAAATATACCATATTTAGTGTTTTGATACAATGAGAGTATGAAATTTTTATTTTTTTACTGGAGTTGTCTGGTATATAACAGCCAGATTTATTTTAAACGTACCAGTTTTGCAGTATTATCTGCATAATAAATGATAACTGCCGCATATGGGAATTTTTCTATATCACTCCATGGAATAGAATAAAAATATGGACTTGTTAAATGGTCACCTGATTTAAAAACCATATTAAATTCTTTATTTCCAAGATTGGCAAAAGGATATTTTTCATCATTCACAACATTCATTTCTGAGTGGAATTCCCAGTCCTTATAATTTTTACCCCAATCATATTCAGAGCATAAAGTATGAATAAAAACGGATTTATCTGTATACACAGCAATACTGTCGCTTAAAATCATATACTCTTTTAATTGCGGCGGAGTTTGATCAAGAGGGTAATGTGCCATTATTGGATAATAAGAACCGTAAAATCCTTTTAAAAACAATGAATCAGATGGAAGGTTGTAGTCATAAGTAACAACAGAATTCACTTTTTCAGGTTGCCATACATCACTGTTACTATTTCCTAACAATGTCCATCCCTTAGTAGTAGAGTTTATACCATAGACATAAGGCTTCTCATCAATTAATTTTTTAAAATCCTTACCCATTTTTAACACTCTGCTGATCTGTACAGAATTTGAACCTGTCCCTTTTATAAATTCTAAAGACCGCAATGGCACTTCCGATCGATTTTTTTCGTAAGAAATATTTTTTGTTGTAGAATTACCCGCTTCATCATAAACAGTAACACTAATGTTATATTGTCCATTCCTTAAATGAGCAATTGGTATTGCTGGAGATTTGTCTAAAGGTATACTGAGAGTTTTTTCTTCTTCGTAACCTACCGTAATACCAGTTATTTTGTATGTTACATCATAAAATTTATTTATCATTCCCAAAGTTTTTATCTTTATTCCAGAACCAATATCATCGGGCTTAGGTATATCTATGTAACTTTGGTGTGGATCAATAGAATAAGTTATATTAACTGAAGGACTCATATTATCCATAATATGAGTATTAGTACTTGAAATTGTATATTCTGTTGAATAAGCAGCACCGTTTTTTATACCAGTTATTTTGAATTTTTCGTCTATTCGGTTTGTTTTAGTCGCATTAGACCCATAAAAATATTGGGTAGGAATTTTAGCAAGAATATAGTCTTTCCCTAAAGTTTCAACAGCTTGTACATTTACATAAACATTATCCCTCCATATTTCAACTAAAAAGGAATCAAACTGGTTTAAAAGTTCTTCTGAATAATCTAGTTTAATTAAATGGTAGCCAGAATTTAGAGGCCCAGCTTCTATAGAAAAATCCTTTTCATCCATATGTGGTAAATAAGTTATTTCAGAATCAATATTTTCCACCGCTAATTTTTTTTCAGTTATTGGACCGTAAATGGAATAACTTTTACCATCCACTTTATAGTCATAGCTTGATTGAAGATAATAACAAGGTTCAATTTCAGTAGTATTATCTTTTATATTATAAATATAAGCTCCATAATCAGTCCAATATTTATTATAGTAGAATATATCTGGATCCGTAGGATGTTTATCCCCATCATGGATATAATAATAAGCAGATGCGTCAGTATCAGATTCTGGAATTGAAGCCTTTTTAACTATTACATCCATCCATATACCCATACCAGTTCCTGGATAAACTTTTGTAAGCAATGTATCAGGAGCTGCTGGTATAACAAAAATATTTTCTTCTTTGTTATTAAATAATGCAGAACTCACAATTTTAATATAAGTATTTTTTGTACTGCCATTTATTTCAATAGAACTTAAAGTTATTTTCTGATTCTTTGAATAACTTGTAATTTTTTCCAAAGGTATATTGCTCAACTCATCAAAATTTTGAGTATATCCCCATTGAATATCATAATTATCAGGAAAAAATTCATCAATTTCAAGAATTTCTAAAGTAAGATTAGCTGTAGGGTTATAAGATTCTATATAAGATGTTATACAATTGTTTTTAGTAATGTTTACACTATTATATACAGCAAGTCTACTCTTTGATTTTGTATATTTAGTAAATTGTTTTGAAGTAATTTGTTTTTTCCCAGAAGAAAAACCATCTGAAAGTTCAATTTCAAGATAAAACTCTGTATCATCTTGAATTGAATAAGCATCTTTTAAGTCAGAATTTATACTGATGTTATAATAACCATTCCCTTGATCAGTAATCTCTGCAGTTACATTTTGGGATCCATAACAGTTTTCAAAGTTGTCACTATCATAAAAATTAAGTTTGCAAAGTTCAGAAATTTGATTTTCCTGCTCAATTGCAGTGAAATTTATAAAAAATGAATCTGTATATTTTGAAGCATTACCAGTTTCTTTAAAATCTAAATCTTTTGTGCGTTTCAAAATAAAAGGAAACTGCTCATTATCCAAAACCTGAGGTGGAGTAGTATCCAAAGGATTCACAAGATTTGGAACCACAAGCAATTCGTTTGAATCACTCAATATAGTTGCTTTATATCTATAAACATTTTGCCCGAATTGAGAATTCTGTGAAACTTTAGTAAATGATATAGCAGAATTATTAAGAATGTGAGAAGAGCCTGTTTTAGAATAAACATTGAGAGAACTTAAAGTAACATTTTCTTTTAAGGTTATTTCTATATCAATAGTCTGACCTTTTTTATATTTTTGATTACCATTTGGAGAAATAGTACCTATATTATTTCCAGGTAATTTAAATTCTATAAAAAATTCTGGTGCACTTGCCAGTTCTATTTCATTATCTAATATATTCTTTAGATTTGCACCATCAAGAAAATTCTCACAGGAAATAAAAATAATTGAAAATAGAATAACGAAAATTGAATACTTTTTTTTCATAACCTTTTATTAAGCTCCTCGGCCAAGTTCAAATGCCTTTTTATTCATTTCCAAAAACTGTGGTTTTACAAGTTTTTCAATTGCCGAAAGCCATGCTTCCTTTGGAAATTCCATATATTTTGAAAGGCGACCCATTAAAACAATGTTTACAGATTTTGCAGTACCAGCCTGTTCAGCAAGAGTAAGACAATCTAAGGCATCAACTTTAATACCTGCCTTCTGCATTTTACCTGCCAAATCTTCTGGATATTCCTTTGCTCCAGTAATAACTGGCATAGGGTCAATCTGCTGAGTATTTACTACAATCTGACCATCAGCCTTTAAATATTCAACATAACGGGCAGATTCAAGCATTTCAAAAGAAACTATAAAATCAGCTTCTCCTTTATCAATGATTGGAGAATAAACCTTTTCACCATAGCGAACATAAGTTACAACCGAACCACCACGCTGACTCATACCGTGAACTTCACTTACCTTTACATCATAACCTGCATCAAGTAAAACTTTTCCCAGTGTTTTTGATGCAAGTAAAGCACCCTGTCCACCAACACCAACTATCATTATATTCTTAACCATATACAAAAACTCCATTTCAAAGTGGTAAACCTAAAAATTGCTTTCGCAATTTTTTTAACGGTTTGCTATTCAACACCGGCTGCCAGCAGCCTTACACAGCGCCGAATTTACACATCTGTGTACAAACGCCACAGCCAACACACAATGTTGAATCTATCTTAGCTTTTCCGCCTTTCATACTGATGGCAGGACAACCGATTTTCATACACATCTTACAAGAACGGCATTTTTCAGCATTTACCTTTAATGCAGGCTTTGGTTTTACTTCCTTAAGCAATGCACAAGGACGACGGCTGATAATCAAACTTGGTTCTTCAGCAGCCAGCTCTTCCTTTACAGCTTTTTCACAGGCTGCCAAATCATATGGATCTACAACTACAACACGATTAATTCCCATTGCTCTAGCCAAAGCTTCCAAATCAATTTTACCAGCAGGGTCGCCATATAAGTTTTTACCAGTTGTAGGATTCTGCTGATGACCTGTCATACCTGTAATAGAGTTATCCAGAACAATAACAGTTGAATTTGACTGATTGTAAGCAATTGTAGCAAGTCCTGTAATTCCAGAATGAACAAAAGTTGAATCGCCAATTACACAAACGGAATTCTTTTCATTTTCAACAAGGGCTTTATTCCATCCGTGGAGGGAACTTACAGAGGCACCCATACAAAGGTTCATATCCATAGCACACAAAGGAGCAGCGGCACCTAAAGTGTAACATCCAATATCACCCATAACATTCAGCTTCAATTTTGAAAGAATGTAGAAAATTCCACGGTGAGGACAGCCTGCACACATAATTGGAGGTCTAACTGGAAGTTCTATTCCTAAATCAAAATGTTTACCTTCGGCTTTTACATTTCCAGGCAAGTAAGATTTTAATGCTTCTCTAAGAATATTCTGACTGAATTCTCCGCAGATTGGCAGCAAATCTTTTCCGTGGATTTCATTTTTCAATCCAAGTGTACGGCAGAAATCTTCAATAATTGGATCCAGCTCTTCTACAACTAAAATTGTTCCTACTTTAGAAGCAAAATCACGAATCATATTTTCTGGAAGAGGATTTACAAGTCCCAGCTTCAAAACATTTACATTATCGCCAAAAACTTCCTTAACATACTGGTAAGAAGTTGAATGAGTAATAATTCCCACTTTAGATGATGAGCAAAGTTCTACCTTATTTAAACCGCAGGTTTCTGACCAAACTGCAATATCTTTATTTCTCTGTTCTACAATTGGATGCTTACGAATAGCATTTGCAGGTGTCATTACATTTTTCTGGATATTTTTTACATAAGCTTTTACAGGTTGAGTCTTACGTTCCCCAGTTTCTGCTATACTCTGGGAATGGGCAATTCTGGTACACATTTTGAATAAAACTGGCGTATCGAATTTTTCAGACATTTCGTAGGCAAGCTTCATAAAATCAATGCTTTCCTGGCTGTTGCTAGGTTCCACCATTGGAATTTTAGATGCAATTGCGTGATGTCTTGAATCCTGTTCGTTCTGAGAAGAATGCATTCCTGGATCATCTGCAACTCCAACTACAAAACCTGCATTTACACCTGCATAACTGGCAGTATAAAGTGGATCAGCGGCAACGTTTAAACCAACGTGCTTCATTCCGGCAAAGGCACGTTTACCAGCCAAAGCTGCGCCAAAGGCAGTTTCCACTGCAACCTTTTCATTTGGCGCCCACTCACAATATATTTCTTTGAATTTTGCAGCTTCTTCTGTAATTTCTGTACTTGGGGTTCCCGGATAGCTAGATACAATTTCACATCCGGCTTCAAAAAGTCCACGGGCAACAGCAGCATTTCCCAATAATAATTCTTTCATAAAAATTTGCTCCAAACTTTTTATAAAAATTTAAATCAAGTTATTATATCATAAAATAAAATTATTTTGGGCATAAAAAAACTCCCCGTTTCCGGGGAGTGTGTTGTGAGGGGCCATTCATGGCCCGTGTTCAATAGCAAACCGTTAAGAAAATTGCGAAAGCAATTTTTAGGTTTACCACCCTTAAAGGTCCAGCAAAGTACAGTTTCACCTATTTTGCTAAAAGTTCAGCTAATTTTTCAGCAGTAAATCCTAAGTATTCAGCAACCTTATTAGCTGGACCGCTAGTACCGAATCTGTCGATACAGAAGCAGTCTTCTTTCTTAGCAAACTGGAGCCATTCTGTAGAAATACCAGCTTCAGTACATACTACGCGCTTAGCTTTACCAATAATTTTTTCCTGTTCACAAGAGCAGAGGTCACAGAACTTCTTAACATCTGGAACTGATACAACGCGGATTGTTTTTCCACTTGTAAGAGAAGCAGCTTTAAGAGCCATATTAACTTCTGAACCAGAAGCCAAGATTGTGATATCTGGAGTATCAGAACCTTCCTGTACAACATAAGCACCAAATTTAGCCATGTTTTCTTTCCAGTTCTTATCTGCTTTTTCGTATACAGCCAATGCCTGGCGAGTAAATGCCATACATACTGGGTGATCTTTTGAAGCGTAAGCAATGTTCCAAGCCTGCATAGATTCTTCTGGGTCACCTGGGCGGAGAGCCTGTACACCAGGAATAGCACGGAGAGAAGCCATTGTTTCGATTGGCTGATGTGTAGGACCATCTTCACCAACGTAGATTGAATCGTGTGTGAATACGTAAATTACAGGCTGTTTCATCAAAGATACAACGCGCAATGATGGACGGAGGTAATCAGCGAATACCAGGAATGTAGCACAGAATGGACGGAGACCACCGTGGAGAGAAATACCAGCACAAACAGCTGACATTGCAAATTCACGGATACAGTATTCGATTGTACGACCAGCGCGGTTAGCTGGAGAGAATGTACCATTGTCTGTTGCTTTGAATGCAGTCTTGTTTGGTCCCATCAAGTCAGCAGAACCACCAACAAGGTTAGCAAAACGAGCAGCAATTACGTTCAATGCTTTACCAGAAGCATCACGTGTAGCACATGCATCGCCTACTTTATATTCAACATCTTTTACAGTTTCATCTGTAACTTTGTCTGAGTGGTAAGCATCCCAAAGTTTTGCCAATTCAGGATTTTCTTTTGCCCATTCAGCAAATGTAGCATTCCAGTCTGCTTCAGCTTTAGCAAAGCAAGCTTTTTTGTCTTCAAAGTATTTGTAAGCTTCTGGAACAACGTAGAAGTCTTTGTCTGTTGGAAGACCAAGAGTTTTCTTAGCTTCAACGATTCCATCAGCACCAAGAGGAGCACCGTGAACATCAGCTGTGTTCTGTTTTGGAGCACCTTTACCAATTACAGATTTAAGCATGATCAAAGAAGGTTTTTCTGTTTCTTTCTTAGCTTTTGCAACTAATTTAGCAATTCCTTCTACATCATACATATCACCTTTAAGAACCTGCCATCCGTATGCTTCATAACGTTTAGCAATGTCATCTGTAAATGTAATATCTGTACAACCATCAATAGAAATTTTGTTCTGATCGTAGAATACGATTAATTTACCAAGTTTGAGGTTACCAGCCAAAGAACAAGCTTCAGAAGCAACACCTTCCTGGAGACATCCTTCACCAACAAGTGAGTATGTGTAGTGATCAACGATTGTGTGTTTTTTAGTATTGAATTTAGCAGCGAGCATGCTTTCTGCTACAGCCATACCAACAGCCATTGAAACACCCTGTCCAAGTGGACCACCAGTACATTCAACACCGTCTGTATCACCAAATTCTGGGTGACCTGGACAACGAGAACCAACCTGACGGAAGTTCTTAATATCGTCCAT
>JAZLKI010000097.1:0-2004 GCA_045597485.1 Treponema sp. | reverse complement strand
AACTACATATCCTGAAAAACAAATTGATCGAGAATTCTTAGTTCATATTTTAAGGCATTTGAATCTTGGTCAAGATAATAATGCAACAGCACAACCTGTTGTTTCAGGGAAAAAAATATATCCAATGTTATTTCCTCTTCCACCACTAGCAGAACAAAAACGCATTGTAGCCGCAATCGAAAAGTTCATGCCACTTATAGAAGAATACGGCAAAAAAGAAACAGTCTTAAACGAACTAAACGCCCAGATAGGCACACTCACAAAAAAGGCCATCCTCCAGGAAGCCGTACAGGGAAAACTAGTTCCACAAATCGCCAGCGAAGGCCACGCAAAAGATTTACTGGAACAAATAAAAGCCCAGAAAGCCGCACTCATCAAAGAAGGGAAAATTAAGAAAGAAAAGCCTCTGCCAGAAATTACGGAAGATGAAATACCGTTTGATATTCCGGAGAACTGGTGCTGGTGTAGATTGGGAGATGTTGTAAATATTGCTCGTGGAGGGTCTCCTCGTCCAATTCAAGCTTACCTAACTACAAGTGAAGATTCATATAATTGGATAAAAATTGGAGATACAGAGAAAGATTGTAAATATATAAATTCAACTAAAGAGAAAATAAAAAAAGAAGGGTTGCATAAAACTCGTTTGGTTCACAAAGGGGATTTTTTGCTTACTAATTCAATGAGTTTTGGTAGACCGTATATCCTTAATATAGATGGATGTATTCATGATGGTTGGTTAGTTTTTAGTGATTATCAATTGGTTTTTGATAAAGATTATCTTTATTATATTTTGTCATCAACTTTTGCTTATTCGCAGTTTAGTGGAGTAGTTGCAGGTGGAGTTGTAAAAAATCTAAATACAGATAAAGTTGCTGCTTCTGTTTTTCCTATACCCCCACTATCCGAACAAAAACGCATAGTAGAAGCGATTGAAAAATTACTACCGATGTGTAATCAATTTCTACACAACCCATAAAAGAAATCCAGATGTTCCATTCCATCTTGAAGCAGAAGAATCTGCAGGTACGATTCAGATATTCAATCTCCTTCTTTTATTGCTTGATATTTGTAAAAATGGAAAGACTCTTATTCTTGATGAATTTGATGCCAGCCTTCATACAGAACTTGCACAGTTCATTCTTGATATGGTAAACGCATCTAAATCTGCACAGTTTCTTTTTACAAGCCACAACACAAATCTTTTAGACATCAAAAAGATGAGAAGAGATCAGATTTTGTTCACAAACAAAAAAGAAGATGGCTCAACAGAAGTTTATTCATTATTTGACTTCAAAGATTTTAGAGAAAACATGGATGCAGAAAAATGTTATCTTCAGGGTAGATTTGACGCTGTTCCTTACATAAACTCTTCTATTAGCATAATCAAAAATCTTTTAGGAGAATAAGCATGGGAAGAGAGAGAATATCAAAACCAAGAAAGATGCGACCTCAGTTTCTTGTTCTATGCGAAGGTGAAACTGATTTTGCCAGTGATACTTGTATAAAGCAACTTTGCTCTATTCCAGGATGGGAACAATACAAGAAAGCTGTGCTTACAATTAAGCAACAGGATTCGCTATGGGATAATCGAATGACTGCTGTTGAGAACATGAAAGATAAAACCGAAGATAATAAAACATACAGTACTGTTTATCAATTTATTAATATTCTTGAAGAAGAAAATCAAAACCAATGTAACTGTTCAAAATTTTATATAACCCGTAGGCTAAAAACCTACCGCCCACGAACTTAAAGTAAAAAGTTTAAGTAAATCCTGATTTTCGGTCTTTTTTATCCACCAGAGTTCAGTTAACTCCAGTTAAAACAAAAACCACCCATTTTCTGAGTGGTCTGTTATAGCGGGGGCAGGACTCGGGGTTCCAACCTCCGCCATCCATGGCTGCGGTTTCCACCCCGGCTACGTTCACTTCCGCTCGCATCCATGCTCGCTCTTCCTCCCTATTCGGTCGGCGTTCACTCCGCTTCGAGTCCTACCCCTTACAG
>JAZLKI010000096.1:0-3837 GCA_045597485.1 Treponema sp. | reverse complement strand
GACCGCTTGGCCTCCGACTTGGGATAACCGCTGAAAGCATCTAAGCGGGAAGCCCACCTCAAGATTAGACTTCCCTGGGACTTTAAGTCCCCTGAAGACTCCAGAGAGACTATCTGGTTGATAGGATGCAGGTGTATGCATGGTGACATGTACAGCCGAGCATTTCTAATATGTCGTGAGGCTTGACCATATTATTAATTTTACTTCACAAATGTTGCTTTTTGTGATATCTTCTTTTCCGTCGGTTCCGTGCTCACCCTTGTGTGACTAACGGTTTCCTTTGTTGATTATGTATTAATTGCCAGTGGCCATAGTGGAGAGGTAATACCCGTTCCCATTCCGAACACGGAAGTCAAGCTCTCTTACGCCGATGATACTGCTCTTTAGCGGGAAAGTAGGTAGCTGCTGGCTTTTTTTTATTTAAATCTATTTTAGACTTTAGTAGAAGTGTGAAAATAATTCTTTATTATTTGTTTAATAGTGGGAGTAATTCTTCAAAATAGTATTTGTCTTCTATTTTTTTGCCACCGCAAGTATGGCCTAATCTTCTGTCTGTTCTTATTTTTTCACCGTGAAAATCGCTACCGGCTGTAATAATAAATCCTATTTTTCGTCCTAATTCTTCTAATCGTAGACATTCTGTAACTCTTGCACCTGGATGAAAAGCTTCAATTCCAACAACACCCTGTTCATAATATTTTTGCATCATTTCAGGAAGTTTTCCCCAAGATAAATATAACGACATTGGATGAGCAATAATTGGAAGACCGCCAGATTCTGTTATTCCAACAATTGCTTCGTCAAGATTAGTACCAACTCTTTCCACATACCATTTTCTTCCTCTTGCCAAATATTGATCAAATGCCTGCTGGCGAACTTTTACAATCCCTTTTTCAACTAGTTTAGCAGCGAAATGGGGGCGCCCAATTATTGTATTTGGAAAGGTGGCATACATCTCTTCCAGAGTAATATTGATTCCATCTTCCTGCATTTTTTTAATTATATTTTCATTTCTGACTTCTCTATTTTTAATTACATTTGCGAGAATATTATTAAGTGAAGAAGAGGTATTTTGTAATCCAAGACCAAGAAGATGAAATTCTCCTGGCGATCCATTAATATTTAATTCTATTCCAGGTACTAAATCTATTTGATATTCTTTTGCTGTTTTTTTTGCTTCTTCTAAGCCATTAACTGTATCGTGATCTGTAATCGCAATGGCCTTTAGATTTTTTTCGGCAGCTTTCTTTACAATTTCTGCTGGTGTATATTGTCCGTCGGAAGCGGTTGTATGAACATGCAAATCTATCATAATTTTAGAATAGCATAAATTTTAGAGTTATGATACAATATAAATTCAGAGTAGTGGGTATACTCTTTTGTAAAAATGTGAGGAGCAAAGAAAATTATGCCAAAAGCAATGCAATATACAAAAGGTTCAATTATCTATTTTGATGGCGATAAAGATGAACGTATTTTTATCGTGCAGTCTGGAGCCGTTCTTCTTACTAGTACGGATATTGAATCTGGTCAGCCTGTTGCAGAACAGGTTAAAAGTGGTGAATTTTTTGGTGTAAAATCTGCTCTTGGACATTTTGGTCGTGAAGAAACAGCTACAGCTTTGGTTCCTACAGTTGCTGTTGCGTTGACAGTTCAGGAATTTGAAATTCTTGTAAGCAATAATAAGGCTCTGATTATGAAAATGCTTCGTGTATTCTCAAATCAGCTTCGTCAGATTCATAAGAAAACAGAATCGATTCTTAATAAAGTTGTTGAAAATCAGCAGGCTGGTATGCTTGCTGTTGCAAAAAGTTTTTACGATGAGGAACAGTATCGTTCAGCTTGCGATGTATATTTAAAATTCCTTAAAAGATATCCGAATACAAATAAGAAAGAAGAAGTTACAAAACTTTATGCAGATTCGAAACTTCGTATGGAAAAACTTGCAATCCATAATCGTGATGCTCAGGAATCATGTGAAAGTGAACCTAATAATTCTTCCTTGAAGTTATTTTCTCTTCCTGCCTTTGAACGTTTTGCTAAAACATATGAACCAGGTGAAGTTATTATTTCAGAATATGAGCCAGGTGATTGTTTTTATTTGATTCAGAGTGGTAATGTTCAGCTTGTAAAATGTGTAAATGGTGCTAAAAAGAATCTCGATATCTTAAAACCTGGTGAATTCTTTGGTGAAATGGCTATTCTGGATAATTCCCCTCGTTCTGCTACATGTATGGCTGCTGGTAATGTAAAATGTCTTGAGTTTAATAAAGAGAACTTTGAACTTTTGATTACAGGAAATCCTCAGATGGCTTTGTTGTTATTAAAGTTATTCTGTAAACGTATTTATGATCAGAAACGTAGATTTAGAATTCTTGTTGTAAAAGATTTACAGGCTCGTCTTGCAGATGTATTTATGCTTTTGGACGAAATGAACCCTGTTTCTAATGAAGCAGAAAAGATGCGTAGATTCAATGTTACTTTCAATGATATTGCTCATTGGGCTGGAATTTCTGTTGAACAGGTTAGAGATGAACTTAATAAGATGGTCTCTCAGCGTAAGATTGAAGTTTTTGATACTTATGTAATTGTAAACAATATTCTCGATATGAAGAGACTTTACGATACAAGAGCATTTGTAAGATAATGCCAACATAGCTCATCTGGTAGAGCAGCTCCCTCGTAACGAGCAGGTACTCGGTTCAAGTCCGGGTGTTGGCTTCTGTTTTGGCCTCCATAATATATGGGGGCTTTTTTATATAACATTATAGAAAATCCATTTTGTTATAATTATTAAAAGGAGAGTTTATGAAAAAGTTATTATCTATTCTATTATTATCTGTCTTTGCAGTTTTTTACAGTTATTCCCTGGAAATTGAACCTTTTGAATATGACACCGAGGTGTATAACAAAGTTGAATCATTGTTAACAAAAGATTTTAAAGGATCGGAATTACAGTATAAAAATTTTGATTATATAAATAATCTGGCACTTGAGCTTCCTCTTGATGTAAGAATGGAGTTATACGAAAATAAATCTAGAAGTTCTACAGGCTACACTTGGTTGAATTTTGCTTTGCCAGGATTAGGTTCCTTAATTCAGGGTGATGTAAGTGGCGGTGTAAATTCTCTGGTACTATATAGTATTGGTGCAACAGTCTTTGACATTGGTTTCGCTACTTATGTATTCGGATTATATGGATATATGTTTTATGCTGTTACATCAAGTTTAGCCGAAGAAGATTTTCAGGATTTCTTTGAAACTCCAGTTTTTAAATTTGCTGTTACAGCAACTTTTGCAGGTCTTGGAATGATGGCAGGATCTTTAATATATTCATTAATAAGACCTTCAAAATATTCAAGAGCATATAATTCTCAATTGGCAGATGTTTTAGGCGTTTCTGATGCAGATTTTGCAATCCTTCCATATCTAGATTCTGCTGCGAATAATGGTGGGGTAACATTGTCTGTTGCGCTGAAATTATAGAAATCTCACTCTGTATAAATATGAATTTCTTCCATATATATTCTTTTTCTTATTGAATTCAAACGGAAAAATCATTAAATTATATTATGAAATACTAGGGGTCTCTTTTTGAGGCTTCGATGTGTTATTGAAATTATTAGAGGTACTTCGATGACTGTTAATGAAATCAAGAATGCCAAAATTAAGGCATGGATTGAAGAATGCGTTAAGATGTGTGAACCAGACAATGTTGTTGTTTGTGATGGTTCTAAAAAAGAATATGATGAGCTTATGCAGAAATGTGTAAAAGCTGGTCTTGCTACTCCACTTGCTAAGAAAGAAAACTCTTTCTTGTTCCGCTCACTCCCAAGT
>JAZLKI010000095.1:0-37446 GCA_045597485.1 Treponema sp. | reverse complement strand
GACTTTGTTGAAATGTTTGTTGGTGTTGGTGCCAGCCGTGTTCGTGATTTGTTTAAACAGGCTCGTGAAAAAGCTCCATGTATTGTATTTATTGATGAAATTGATGCTTTGGCTAAGTCACGTGCAAACGGTTTCAGCAGTAATGATGAACGTGAACAAACATTGAACCAGCTGCTTGTAGAAATGGATGGTTTTGATAATGAAAAGGGGCTTATTATTCTTGCGGCAACAAACCGTGTAGACGTTCTTGATCCTGCAATTCTCCGTCCTGGTCGTTTTGATCGTCAGGTTCCAGTTGAAAAACCTGATGTAAAAGGTCGTGAAGATATTCTTCGTATTCATGCAAAGAATGTTAAGCTTGATAAAGACGTGGATTTTGAATCAGTTGCTCATGGAACAACTGGTTTTGCCGGTGCTGATTTGGCAAACGTTGTAAATGAAGCTGCTCTTCTTGCAGTTCGTAACGGTCGCAAGAAAGTAACTATGGAAGACTTCAACGAAGCTATTGATAAGGTAAGTATTGGTCTTAAGAAAAAATCCCGTAAAGACAATAAAAAAGAAATGCGTCTTGTTTCAGTTCACGAAACAGGACATGCTCTTATTGGTGCTTTTACTCCAGATCACGAACCTGTTAATAAAATTACCGTTGTTCCACGTTCTCACGGAGTTGGTGGATTTACACAGTATCGCGAGGAAGAAGAAAAGAACTTTATGACTCGCAAAGATATTATTGCGGAAGTAGATGTATGTCTTGGTGGTCGTGCAGCAGAAGAAATTATTCTTGATGATATTTCTACAGGTGCTTCTAACGATATTGCCCGTGCTACAGAACTTATTAAACGCATGATTACAGATTTTGGTATGTCAGATAAATTCAAGAACATGACTCTTGGAAAAGGTGTACTTGGCAATCGTGGTGGCGAACCAACTTTAGTTCGCGAGTTCTCTGAAGATACTCAGAACTATATTGATGAAGAAATTGCCCGCATAATGAATGAACGTTATGATTATGTATTAAAAACTTTGACAGAACACAAAGATTTAATTGAATACATTTCAAATCGTCTTCAGGAAATTGAAACAATGGATGGAAAAGAATTCTATGACATTGTTAAAGGTGAACAGCACTGTAAAGAAATTGCAAATGAAACAGAAGCTGCTGCACTGCCAGAAGAAAATGCACCTGCTGAAAATACAGAAAATTCAGCCGAATAGTTAAAATTAGTTAAATAGACAATTTGACTAAATCACGATATAATGCACAGATATGAAAAAGACTATACTTTCTATCTGTGCATTTTTTATTTTGGGAACAGCCTTTGCACAGAATATTACAACTGCTAGTGCATACTTTAAAACTATTTCTGAATATTATGGAACAATCAAAGATTACGAAGTAGATTTTGAATTAAAAGTTGAAAAAACTGAAAGTTCAGGAAAACTTTCTTTCAAAGCACCAGATTTGCTTCGCATGGATTACACAAATCCTGAAGAGCAGGTAATTTGTTTTAATGGTGATATTTTAACCATTTATTTGCCAGGGCCAGATGCTGTTTTGCAGCAGCAGGTTACTCCAGGTAGTACAGGTGGTGCCGCTTCTGCTGCTACACCTCAGGGCCTTTCATTGATGAGCCGCTATTATACAGTTGCTTATGAAACAGGTCAGGATGCAGAGCCATTGGAAGAAGGTTCTGACGAAATGGTTGTTAAATTTATTCTTACAAGAAAAAGTGCTTCAGAAGCATTCCGCTTTATTAAAATTGCTGTAACAGAAAAAACAAATCTTATTCGCCGCATTGAAGCTGTAACTCCAAAAGGCGAATCTTTCATTTTCGATTTTGATAATTATGTTTTGAATACAAATATTTCAGATCAGCGTTTTATTTATGATGCACCATCATCTGCAAATAACTACAACAACTTCTTGTTCTCGGAGTAATTTAGTATGGAAAGTTATGGCGAAATTCTTCGTAAAAAACGAGAAGAAAAAGACCTTGATTTAGAAAGAATTGCCCGCGAAATCTCAATTGAAAGAAGATATCTCGAGGGGCTTGAAAATGAAGATAACGGAGTATTCCCAGGTGAAGCCTATATGGTTGGCTTTTTAAAGAATTATGCCGCTTATCTTGAATTGGATTCTGACTTCGTACTTAAACTTTATAGAAATAAACAGATTCAGGAAGCACCTTTACCACAAGGGCTTTATGTAAAACAAAAACCAAAGTTCCTTCTTCCTGCTATTATTGTTCCAATTGTTTTAGTTGTGGGGGTTATTGTAACAGTTTCTGTAATGTTGCTTACTCGCAATAAAAAAGATTTGGATACAGATGTTGTAATTTCAAGTAAAACAAAAAATCATCAGTATGAGCTTTCAGATAAGAAATTTGAAGAAAGACTTTATAAAGGTGACCAGTTATTTATTCCTACAGGTGGAGAAGGTAAGATTATCCTTACTGTTCGAGATACATTATCTTCATTTGGAATTGAAACTCCTTCGGGCGTTTACTATGTTGAACTTTCAGAAGAAGCCGAAATTGATATTGACGGCGACTCAACTTCCGATATGATTGTGTACGTATCTGACATTTCTTCTACAGATGAAGCTCGTGGTGCCGAAGTAAGTGTATTGCTTAGAAAAGGTGTTGCAAAAGAAAGTATTTCTGTTGATGTTGGTGAAATACCTTTCGCTTCTGAAATAAAAACAAAACATCCTCAGAGAGTTATTCACGAAGATAATCGTGCTTATCCATTCACAATTAATGCTAGTTTCCGTGGACCATGTTTATTCCGTTACAAAGTAGACAGAGATGATTCTGTAGAAACTTACTTTACAAAGAATGAAATGTTTACTGCTACACCTCACAATGGTATTAGACTGTGGATTTCAAACAACAATACTGTTAAATTCACTATTATTGCTGATTCAAAATCTATAGATTTGGATATTGGTGTTGCTGGTCAGATTTTTGTAGAAGATATTAAGTGGATTAAGGATACTGACGGTAAATATAAACTGGTGGTAATTGAACTTGACTAAATTTTTTATAGACCAGCATGGTTGTGCAAAGAACCAGACAGATGGTGAACTGATAGTCGGGTATCTTTCTAAAAATGGTTTTGAATTAACTCAAAATGCAGACGAAGCAGATTATATCATTGTAAATTCCTGCGGTTTTATTGAATCGGCAAAAAAAGAATCTATTGATGCTGTTTACAATATTAAAGCAGCATATCCAAAGGCTAAAATTATTCTTACAGGCTGTCTTGCAGAACGTTATTCACAGATGCTGTTTGATTCAATGCCAGAACTTGATGGTGTTTTTGGAAACGGCGATATTTCAAAAATTGTAGATTTTATGAAGTCTGTAAAAAATGAAAGAACTGTTGAAGTTTACCCACAAGAAAATGTTTGCGGTGGTGAACGCCCAACTTTGTTTAATTTTCCTGGCAGTGCTTTCGTAAAAATTACAGAGGGTTGTTCAAATCATTGTTCTTTCTGTGCAATTCCTTTAATTCGCGGCGAACTTCGCAGCAGAAACAAAAATGAAATTCTTGATGAAATAAAAAGTCTTGTGAAAGACGGAGTTTACGAAATAAATCTTATTGGACAAGATTTAGCTGCCTACGGTACAGAAAAAGGTTTTGAAAAAGAAGATTCAGAATTAAGTCCTTTGGCAAAATTAATGCAGGAAATTTCGTCTATAGAAGGCAATTTTATTATCCGTCCTTTGTATATTCACCCTGATCATTTTAATAAAGATATACTTTCGGTTATGAAGGCAGATAGTCGCTTTGTTCCGTATTTTGATATTCCTTTCCAAAGTGGTGATGATGAAATAATTCATAAAATGAACAGAGTTGGTTCCCAGGAAAAGTATATTAATCTTGTAAAATCTATTCGCGAAGTTTTTCCAGAAGCTGTATTGCGCACAACGTTCCTTACCGGTTTTCCAGGTGAATCTGATAAAGCTGCCGAAAATACTTTCAATTTTTTGAATGCAATTGAACCTCAGTGGTCTGGCTGTTTCCCTTACAGTCGCGAAGAAAACACTCCAGCTTATGATATGAAAGGTCGTGTTCCTTCTAAAACTGCTGCAAAACGGGCAGAAAAACTTGAAACTCGGCAAACAGAACTGACAGTAGCAAAATTAGAAAAATATATTGGACAGAATTTAAATATTCTTGTAGAAGAAATTATAGATGTTGATCCTGAAACTGCAGAAGATGCAACAGAAGGTCTTGCAATTGGACGTGCCTGGTTCCAGGCTCCAGATGTGGATGGTTGTGTTGTTATTCGTTACGATAGAGATATTGAATCTGAAATGAATGCAGTAAAACCAGGTAATGTAGTAAATGTAAAAATTATTGCCAGTACAGGTGTAGACCTTGATGGCCGTTTTGAAAAAATTGTTTGTGCATTAAAAAAAGCTGATAATAGAAAGTATACAATGTAATTTTCGATGGGGGCTTTCCATGAAAACCGTAGGTGTTTTAACTCCAACTTTCTCGACTGAGTATATGATTGATATCCTTAGTGGAATTTCAGATTATTTCCGCGATAAGGATATTCAGGTTATTATTGCACAAACAAAAATACCAGGCTTACTTCAGGGTGCTTTCGACTATCAGTATTGTTCTTGTATTGATTATCTTAAAGCTAAAGATGTAGATGCAATTATCGTGGCAAGCGGTGTATATTGCGCCTCAATGAAGCAAACTGATTTTGTTTCAATGCTTAAAGACTTTGGAAATCGTCCTATTATTTCTATTGGTACAAATCTTAAACTTAAAAATTCATATACTATTACTTCTGATTGTAAAAAAGTATATGTAAGTCTTATAAAACACTTGAAAGAAATTCATGGCTGTCAAAAAATTGCTTTCTTCTCTGCAAATTCAACTAATTCTGAAGATGCAATTCTCCGCTATGATGCTTTTAAATCGGCAATGTCTTCAAATAAACTTCCACTCAATGAAGAATGGATTTTTGACGGAATTTTTACAGATTTCAGAGCTTATGAAGAAATCAAGAAACGTTTTAGTAAACGAGAAGATGTTCCTTTTGATGCTGTTGTATGTGCAAACGATATGATGGCTTCTGGATGTTTAAAAGCATTGCAGGAAATTGGAGTAAGAGTTCCAGAAGATGTAAAAATTGTAGGCTTCGATGATTCTGTAGTTGCAACAACTTCTCGTCCAAAACTTTCATCGGTAAGTCAGGATATTTACAGCCAGGGGTTTGAAGCTGCTGAACTGGCGTACAGAATTCTTAATAATGAAAAACAGAACAAGACCTTATTAAATCCTTTATTATTAAAATTACGTCAATCTTGTGGATGTATTGACTGTAAAACTTCATTGAACGTTTACAAAGATATATATGGCGATACAAACGATGAAAATACAAAGTCATTCGAAAATCCATACAAATTCTCTAACGAAATGGCCGAGAAAAACAATATTATTACATTAATGGATATGGCAAGTGCCTCAAATACTCTAAAACAGCTTTTTTATAATCTTCGCTTTATTACAGATCAGTGCGATTTTTATGGAATGGCAGTTCACTTCTTTAATGAAATCCAGTTCCTTGATTCAGAAGAAGAATTTAAACTTCCAGATATTGTTGAACTTTGTATGCTTGTAGATCGTGTAAATAATCTTGAATTGTTTCACCCGGAAGTTACTTTTAATCCTCATGAAATTCTTGTATCTTCTCGTTCTATGCAGGGGCAGAGTGGTATTTATATTTTAAATCCTATTTTTTCAGGGGAAACAAACTACGGCTATATGCTTTGTAAAATTAAAGCTAACAAATATGCCGATTATAATGTTTATCTTAAAATTGTAAATTCTTCTTTGGCACAGGCTTACGAATATACAAGTAAACTACAGGAAACACAAAAACTTGTAAGTGAAAATTCGGCATTAACAAGACAGTCACGTACAGATGAACTTACGGGCATATTAAATAGACGTGGTTTTATTGAAAATGGACAGGAAGCTTTAGATATGCTTCAGGAAACAGATACTGCTGGTGTAATCTTTTTCCTAGATATGGATAATCTTAAAAAAATTAATGATACCTATGGGCATGAAATGGGAGATCGGGCAATTAAGGCTCAGGCAAAGGCTTTAAAATCTGTTTTCCGTTCAACAGATGTTGTAGGTCGCTTAAGCGGCGATGAATTTGGTGTTGTTGCTGTAGGCATGAAACTTCCATATCTTGAAAATATTCGACTAAAGTTAGATTTAATGAATAAAAAGGTTTCTCAAGAAGAGGGACTTCCATTTGAAATTTCAATCAGTATGGGTGCTGTAGATTTGCAGGGGTCTGCTGTACTTAAAAAACTTCTTACCGAAGCAGATAAGAAATTGTACGAGGAGAAAAAACTGAAGCATGCAAAAAAACAGTCTAGACGTTCTAAATGAGGAACAGAGGGCTGCTGTAGAACATGAAGGTTCTCCTTTATTGATTCTTGCAGGTGCTGGTTCTGGAAAAACTCGTGTTATTACAACAAAAATTGCATATTTAATCTCCGAAAAGAATATAGACCCCTGGTCAATATTATCTGTAACTTTTACTAAAAAAGCTGCCAATGAAATGAAAGAACGAGCCATAGCATTAGATGAACGTGCTAAAGATGCTCAGATTCGAACTTTCCACTCATTTGGTTCCTGGTTTCTCCGCCGCTTTTATGAGGAAGCGGGCCTTGTTAAATCTTTTAATGTTTACGACGATGACGATATGGCCACCTTATTGAGGCAGGCTGTTCCATCTCTTTCTACAAAAGAAGCCAAAACTTGCGCAAAACATATTTCACTTGCTAAAGATTATTACCTTACTCCCGAAGACGATTTGTCTTTTATAGGCAGCGAATTCGATTTGAACGAAATATATGCAGAATATCAAAAACGTCTTCGTGCAACTGGTAACGTAGATTTTGGCGATCTTATTATGCTTCCTTCTCAGCTTATAGAACTTGATGAATCTATTGCAAATTATATTCATAATCGTTTTAAAGTAATAATGGTTGATGAGTATCAGGATTCAAATATTGCACAGTACCGCCTGCTTCAGAATCTTTCTGGTGTAAAAAAAGGAAATGACAGTTATGTCTGTGTAGTAGGTGATGATGACCAGTCAATTTACCATTTCCGTGGAGCTGAAGTTCAGAATATTCTTTCGTTTCCAGAAAAATTTCCTGGAACAGAAATAATTCGTCTTGAGCGGAATTATCGTTCTACAGGAAAGATTTTGAATGCGGCCAGTATGGTTGTTGCAAAAAACCAGGGACGATTAGGAAAAACACTTGTTGCAGATCGAGGGGAAGGTGGAAGTCCTGTATTGGCCTTTTTGCCAGATCAAAACCTTGAAGCTGTTTTTACCGGCGATTTAATTATGAAGTCGGTAGAATCAGGTGCTGATTATTCTGACTGGGCAGTTTTATACAGAACTAATGCGCAGTCGTTAAATTTTGAAAAAGAATTTATTCACCGGAAAATTCCATATGTAGTAGTGGGTTCCCTTAAATTTTATGAGCGAGAAGAAATTAAAGATGCGCTTGCATATCTTGCTATGTGCGCTAACCATAAAGATGAAATTGCATTCCGCCGCATAATTAATAAGCCAACTCGTGGGGTTGGCGAAAAAACTCAAGATAAGATTATGGAAGCGGCAGTTGTGGTTGGTGAAGACGGTTCTTCATCTTTTGCAGATTTGATAGAAACAACAAAAATTTGTGCAACAGGTTTTTCTAAGAAGGCAAAAGAAGGGGCAGAAGAGTTTGTTAAGCTTTTTGAAACGTTAAATGCCAATTTCGATTCCGATAAAAAACTTTCAGATTTTGTGGAAAGAGTTATTCGAGATTCGGGGCTCGATGAATTTCATAAAGCCGGGGATCAGGTAGAAGGTACAACCCGAGTACAAAATCTTCAGGAACTTGTAAACAGTGCGGTTCCTTATTCCTGTACTATGGAAGGGCTTTTGGAATTTCTGGATTCCATAAATCTTGATAGAACACTGGCTGCCGAAAGTGAAGCTGCTGCCGACAATTCTGTAACATTAATTACATTGCATAATACAAAGGGACTGGAATATAACAAAGTTATTATTACAGGTCTTGAAGAAGGTGTATTCCCACGACAGGATAAATCTGGTGCCGACCTTGAAGAAGAGCGCCGTTTGTTTTATGTAGGAATAACCCGTGCCCGCGATGAATTGTATGTAACTTCAACCGCAAAACGCTGCCTTTATGGTCGCTGGGATTTTATGAGGCCAAGTCAGTTCTTAAAAGAAGCTGCATCAGCTTTTACAATTATAGGACAAAAACCATTGTCGTTCCTGGGTGGTGATTTTGGCAGCAGTTCCTCATCAACTATAGATCCTCTTGCAGAAAAGTGGAAAAAAGGAACTAAAGTATACCATGATGATTATGGTACAGGTTATGTTTCAAAGGCCTTTAGCAATTCAAGTGAATTTGTAATTGAAGTTCAATTTGAATATGGCGAGAAAAAGAAATTTCTTCCAAAATATCAGGCAAAAAGTTTGACCATTATAAAAGATTAATGACAAATGAAATTTCATGAAGTATAATTAACTATAATGTTCAATGGTAAACTCCGTATTGGAGTAGTTTTCGATTTTATAGTTTCTGAGTACTCCTGGTTAATTGTTGATGGTATCAGAAAAGCTTGTAGAGATAATAATGTAGAATTTATTCTCTTTTCTATGGGTGAACTTCATGATATCCGTTCATTGTTTTCATACCAGAATGTTGCGGTTACATCGTTTATTACAAAAAAGAATCTTGATGGTGCAATTTTTATTTCTTCAACACAAATGCACTTTTCTAATAAATCTGAAATTGCTTCTTATATAAAATCTTTTTCACCATTACCAATTGTTAATATTTCTGCAGCAATACCAGGAATTCCTTCTGTTACTGTAGACTGCTATAACGCCTATGAAGCATTGCTTACAGATCTGGTAAAGAATCAGGATTGTAAAAAATTTGGTATTCTAGGGGTTCGTAATAATTCCAATGAAGCTAAAAATCGACGTAATGCTATAAAAAACATTCTTGCTAAACTTGAAATTCCTCAAAATGATATTACATTGTGGCGTGCAGATTTTTCCTATCAGTTATCAATGGAAGAACTGGAACATTACTATAAAACACATAAAAGTTTCGATTTTGATTGTCTGCTTTGTCTTAATGATGAAATGGCTTATGCAGCTCTAGATTTTTGTTCTAGTAAAGATTTACGAGTTCCAGAAGATGTAGCTATTGTAGGTTTCGATGATCTGGACCGTTCGGCTTATTGTTCAACACCACTAACATCAATTAATCAGCAGATTCCAGAACAGGCTTATAAAGCTGTAGAGTTACTTATAGCATCTATTAATGGCGAAAAAGTACCCGCTGTTACAACTGTCGAATCTACTGTTGTATTACGACAATCTACTTGTAAAAAACAATATTCAAAAGAATTGGAAAAGAGTCCTTTTGCAAGGGTAGGTTTTAGAAATAACTTTTTTGCTACAAAGTATTCTGGAACAGAATGGTATTATAAAAAAGAACAGTTTAGTCAGTTAACAAGATATTACACTGAGTTGCAGTATGATATGACCGCAGAACAGTTGCGCCGCAGATTAAACGATGATATTCGTTCTTTTGGTATACAAGCCTGTGCTATTGTTTTGTATGAAAACCCAATAGAAATGACAACACCATTTGAATACTTCAATCTTCCTCATAGAGCAAAAGTTTATACTGCATTTAGTACACGTACAAATTACGATTCTAATAACGATGAAGACAGAGGCTTTTTTAATCCAAAAAATGAACTTTTGCCTTCCTGGTTATTTAGTGGCAGCGATAATGGTGATATGGTCTTTTCTCTATATCATAATACTTTGCAATATGGTTATATCGTTTTCCGACCCGGCGAATATGATGCGCTTGTTTACGATATGCTTGTAAAAATTCTTTCTACTGTTATTTCTTCAATCTATTCTTTTGCTCTTATGAATAGTGAAACTAAAAAGTTCCGTGCCAAGTACGATAAACTGGATGTTATTGCCAGTACCGATGAATTAACAGGTTTGCATAACCGTCGTGGCTTGTACGATTTAGGTGAAACTGCTTTGTCTTTAGACGAAAAATCTGGTCGCTCTGGAATGATTATTTACTGCGATATGGATGGCCTTAAAAAAATTAATGATACGATTGGCCACGAGGCAGGGGACCGGGCAATTCTTGCGGAATCTATTATTTTAAAGGGGAATTTCCGTTCCAACGATATTATTGCACGAATTGGTGGCGATGAATTTGCTATTATTTGTCCGGGGCTTACAAAAGAAGCCTTTACAAGAATTAAAAAACAGATTGATGAAGATTGTGATCAATGGTCTGTAGGTAATAATTCTAAATTTATTCTTTCAATTAGTATGGGTTGTGTAGAATACCCTTCAGACAAAGTTGGTTATCAGATTACACCATTGTTGTCTGAAGCAGATTCTTTGATGTACGTAGAAAAGAGAAATAAGAAAAATGGCTTATAGTATTGGCTTATAGTATCTGGAAATAATTAGTTCCAGTCTCTCTGAATATAAGTTGCTCTTGGACGGGCTGTAATATCTACACGACGGTTCTGGGCTCTTCCTTCTTCGGTTGAGTTTGTTGCAACTGGCATAGTTCCACCATAACCTTTGTATGTAAAAATACCTTTGTCTAAGCCTTCATCTATTAATGCATTCATTACAGTTCTTGTACGTTCAATTGAAAGATTCAGCTGACCTACAGGTTTTCCAACATCAGCGGTGTGTCCTTCTACAAGAATTGTATAACCATCATCCTGTAATATTTCTTTAAGCTTGTCTGCAATAAACTGAATTCGCTGTAATTCAGATGGCAATAATTCTGGCGAGTCAGGATAGAATTTTAAATCTGCAGAAAAACGTAAACCAATTTCTGAATCGTCAAATTTAATTCCAGGTACTTTATTATCATAGAAATACTGTTTAATAGCATTGTATTTGTAATAGTATGCCTGATTCTTTTCTGGAACCTGTACGTCGTAAATTAAATTCTGTTTATCAAGAAGAATTACAATTTTTCCTTCCTGCAATAATTTTACATTTTCTGGGACAGTGAGAATTTTTAAGGCATCTTTGTGTTTTATTATAGGATCACAGCGGTTACGGCCATAAACCTGAGATGCTTTAATATATAAAGGATCTGAACCAACTTTTTCTTCATAATCGGTCAAGTTGTCGGAGTAGTGGTACTTTACTAATCCTTCTGAAATAACAACAGCTGGATCTACCAGATTTTTTTCAAATACTCGGTTCATCTGGTCGTCCCAAATCTGAGGGAATAAACAAGGATAAACTGGGCTTTCAACATATTCTCCATGAACAGGCTGACTGCCTCTTGCATCAATAATAATGCCCGAATATGGACGGGAAGGTGTATATTCAATTGGTTTTTCAGGATTATATGGCTGTTTGTGATTTACAAGTTTTTTTGCCAAATCATTTATTTTAAGAGTATTAGTAGTTTTAAGGTATTTAATGTCCTGTGAAAAAACGTCAGGAGTCTTGTAGCCGCTCATAATAAAGTCGTATACATCGTCTAAAGACAAACGGTTTTCAATTACTCTGTCAGAAAGGTTATTAGTAGAATCTTCAAAAATAGAAAGTAGTGCAGGCTGGGTTAATGGAGGCATCTTCTGGATAATGTTATTTGATGCTGTTTTTTTACCAGATGGCATCTGAAGATTTGCCTTTTTTGTATCAAGTGAAATATTTGTTTTAAATTCTCTTGTAATCCAGTTAATACTGCTTATTGCTTCAATTGTTTCTGCTGCGAATACAGAAGATATAATCATTGAAAAAGATAAGATGATTCCAATACGTTTTCTTAATTTCATATAAAATCCTTAAAAATTGTACTAATCCTCTTTATACATCGGATTATTTTGATGGAATATAAAGGATTTTTCCAATTCTTAAGATAGCATTTTCCTTGATATCGTTTATTTCGCAAAGAGAACTTACAGTTACACCAAAGCGACGTGAAATGGACCATAGAGAATCACCTGCAACAACTTTATATTGGAATGGGAATTCTATAGGCGACATTTTTTCAATTGCTTCCTGAGCCGAAGCCTTCATGCCTAATGGAAGTCGTATTTCAGAAGTTTTAGCAGGGTGTGTCATGCCTCTTATAAACGAAGGATTCAATCTTTTCATTGTATTTGAATCAATTCTAAGTTCTTGTGCCAGCTGGGTAATAGAATAAGCTTTTTTTACAGTTATATAATCGTAGTTACCATTTTTTTCATTTTCTAAAAGTTCGAATTCTTCTGCGTGGTCTGGTAAATCTATTCCATAATACTCATGATTGATTGCCAGGTCGGTAATGGCAATTAATTTTGGAACATATTCTGCTGTCTGCTTGGAAATAAAATTGTTTTCTGCCAGATACCAGAAGTCTTTGCTATTTGCTTTTTTTATGGCCCGGCTCATTGCACCGGCTCCGCAGTTGTAAGCTCCAAGTGCAAGGTACCAGTCTTCAAAATATTTGTAATTGTCAGTGAGTTTTTTTAATGCAGCATCTGTAGATTTCCATGGATCGTAACGTTCGTCTACAAAGTCATTCAGTGTAAGGAATGGGTATACGCTGTTTTCCATAAATTGCCACATTCCTATAGCGCCAGATTTAGATTTTGCATGAGTTTTATAATTAGATTCAACAACAGGCAGGTATTCCAGCATTTCTGGCATTTCTTTGTCTTGAATTGCTTTGCGAACATAAAGCCGGTATTCCATTGCCGATTCTAAATATGCTTTTAACAGTGCTGACCATTTTTCTGTAAGGTACATTTTACGGTACTTATCTACAGAAGGTCTGTCTAAATCTTCATCAGATATAAATGGAATTGATTTCCGGGCAGGGGCATTTTTGTCTGTTTCAGCTTCTTCTGGTTCAGATTGAACTCCATCTTCAGCTTCAGCTACTGTTGATTCAGGTGCTTTTAGAGTTTCTTCTAAATCTGGCAATTCCTGAATTTCTTCAGTTTCAACAGGTTCTTCGATTATTTCCTGAGAATAGAGAGGAAGGCATAATGCGGCTACAAAAATAAGGGCAATAAAAGATTTCATTACAGCTTGTTTCCTAAGTAAATTCCAGCCCATTCCCAGTTACCGTGAATATCTGGATCAACAGGGAAGTCTACCTTTCTAAAGTACAAATACCATACAGAAACGTAATTGTTCCATCCCCATGTGCGAAGATATGCTTCATTAGGGTTAGAGGCTTCGTCCAAAGTATCGCTGTAGCGGATTCGTTTACCACGTGCCCAAGAGGCCATTGGTGTATCTTCCTGTGAGTTGGCATCATTTTCGTCCTGACGCCAAGACATTGTAAAGAAATTAACTTTGGCTTTGTATTTATCAAGCGTACGCCAGTCGTAGTTGCGAATTGCTTTTTTAACTGCTTCTTCGAGGGCAGGTAAGCTTTCAAAAGTCCAGTCTTTAGAAGAGTTGTTAAAGTCTACAAAGTGACGGGCATTTTTGTATGCATCTGGTTCACCAGGAATCTGAATAACAGAAGCATCTGGCTGTTCCAAAAATAAGGAGTAAGTTTTTAAAGCCTGATCCCACTGACTGTCATTCTGGTATTCAAGTGCAAGACGTAAATACAATTCAGTGGTATTAACGTTTTGTGGGAAGCGGTTAATTAAGTCATTAAAATATTTAATTCTGTTTGCTGGAGTCTTACTAATCTGAATAAGATTTTGCAAACACATAAAATGTACAGAATTGCCCTTTACAAGAAGATCCTGGCATTGCTGTAAGATACGATCAAAGTAATATTCGGCAATAGGTTCTGCGCCAGTTGAAAGATAAGCATAGGCGGTCATTAAAAGCCAGTAAGAGTTGTACATATCGTCAGGATTGCTTTCTACCCAATCTGTAAGGAATAGAATAAGCCCCTGGTAATCTTTCGAAGAAAGGTAATTGTTAGCCATCTGATTAATGATAGAATAACGTTGTTTACCATTTAATACTTGAGTTTCAAGAAGATTCTGTAATTCAATCATGTTTGTGAGATTTTTATCGTTCTCTGCAATGTTGCTTTTTTTACATGATGAAAATATAACTGAAAAAATGCTTAATGCTATTAATAGTAACTTCTTGATTTTCATTTTTTGAATTTACCATGTTGAATTGTTATTGTAAAGATTAACTAATACTAGTATTATTTATTAACGCTAGTTAACTAAGGAATAAAATAGATTATGGATGAGAAATCTTCAAAATTATTAAACATCTTAATAGCCTGTGGTATTTTTCTTTTTGCAATTGGTTGTCTATTTTATTCACTAAGTATGCAGAGGAATACAATAGATATTTTATTTATTGTATTAACTTGTTTTCAGCTTGTTATTGGAACTGTTATTTTTACTCTTGCTGGTGTTAGAACAAAAAAAGCATATCACATGTTTGTAGGTTGTATTCTCGTTACATGGGGAATTTTAACAATCCTTATCAGACACGTGTTGCCATTTACAATTTCTCAGTGGTGGCCGGTTTACGGAATTATTGCAGGTGTAACATTATTCTTTTCAGGTTGGTTTAAGTATCATAAAATCAAATTCGGTTATGGTATTCCTGCTGTTACATTGTTGCTTATGGGAATCTGGTATGCCTTATTCTCGTTTAATGTTATAAAAGTTTCATTTGTTTCTGTTGCAGGTACTTTAGGTCCAATATTTATGCTAATCATTGCTGTAAGTCTTATATTATTCTTCCTTTTACAGCAGAAACATAAAGAGTTGATTGTAGATGACGAAGATACTGGCGTTTTCTCTGATGAAGATCCAGTTTTGCCTAAAAATGATTAATTATTAGGTGTAGTTTTGGTAAAACACTTGGAAGCAAAAGGTAAATTTCTCTTCTGCATATTTTTATGCCTTTGCATTACTCCTGTATTCGGTGCTCAAAAGAAGAAAAAAAAGATTGAAGAAGCGCCTCCACAGGTTGTTGCTGCACCTGCTCCAGTTGTTGAAGTTGCTTCAGAACCGGAGCCTGAACCAGAACCTGTTATTGAAAATTCTATAAAACTGCCATCAAAGAAACGTACTTATTTTTATAAAGTTGATGATAAAATTCTTGATCTTGTTGCAGATGGAAGCCCTGACTCTTTAAAAAATGCTGTTTTGCAGCTACGCCAGAATGCTTCAAATCTTGAAGAACCGGAAAAGGTTTTAATTAATGTTGCTTCTTCAATAATGAAGATAGTATACCCTTCTGAAAAACTTACCTGGGATTCAATTAGTGTAGATAAAAATAATCCATATCTTGGAGCTTTGGAATCTGTAGAGCAGGGAATCTTTGACTTAAGTACAGGTAATAGCGACTTTCTTGCAATTATTCTTCCTGCACTCGTAATTACTAAAAATTCTGTAAGTTCAGAAGTATATGCAAATTGCGAAGCTTCATTAAAAACTGCATTAAGTTTGAAAACAGATTCTACCCTTGCAAATTATCTTATGGCTCTTCTTAAAACAAAGCAGGGAAAATATAAGGATGCAGAAAGTTTCTATAATAAAGCTTATTCTAATTCGCCAGAAGCAGATGATATTGCCATTGCCTATGCAGAAAATCTTCGCTTAAACGGAAAACTTACTCAGGCTACCGAAGTTTTAGGAAAAGTTAATAATGAAAATACAACTCTGACATTATTAAAACAGAATGCATATATTGCCTTTGATGCAAAAGATTATAATAACGCCGAATTGTATGTAGCAAAGGTTCTTCAGCAGACTCCAAATGATTTGGAATTCGTATTATTCCGAGCAAAAATCCTTATAGAAAAAAATGATTATATTCATGCCGTTTCATTGCTGGATATGTATGCCCGCCAGGAAAATTCTTCTATTGATTATCTTATTTTAAGAGCTAAAGTTCAGCTTGACTGGAGTAAGAATACATCGGCAGCTACCGAAACTGTAGAAAAAGCTTTGCAGTTATATCCAGATAATACAGAGGCATTAATGTTTGCTGCACGTATTGCTGCAGTTACAGATTCTCCTGTTGCTGGAAAGTATGCCGACGAACTTGCAGGAGTTGTACTGGAACGAGATTCTGAAAATAACGAAGCATTGTATTATGCATTGGATGGTTTGTCTCAAAGAGAGAACTGGAAAGATGCCTATGAAATAAGTCAGAAATTAATTTCTTCAGAAAGTGTAACTCCTGAGTTTATTGAAAAATATATTTCCATTTGTATAAAGATGAATAAAGCAAATGAAGCATATGAATTTGCAAAGAAATATTATGAAGCACAGCCTGATAACGAAATGCTTTTGCAGTCATACATCTATGCTTATTGCGAAGTTGGGAACAGAGATTCTGTAATGCAGTATATTGGAAGTTTGTTGAATAGCGCCTCACCAAAAATGAAAAGTTATCTCTATTATAGAAGAAGTTTCTTGCAGCGAACAGAAGAAAATTCATTTGCAGATCTTCGGTCAAGCTTAATATCTAACCCTCGAAACAGCGATTCTTTGTTCCGTTTGTACGAAATGTATTTTGAAAAACAGGATTATAGAAAGGCCCAGTATTATTTGCGACAGGTAGTTGCCATTAATCCAAACGATAATTCTGTAAAAAAACTTAACGAAGCTCTTACTAAACTCATAAAATAGCCTGTAATATTCCATTGATTAGAGCCACAATACGTGTTATAATTTTTAGACTGACTTTAATGTCAGATTTTAAAAATTTAGGATGGAAACAAAAATGTCATTTATCCCATTTTTACAGGCAAGTAGTGCATCAACTTCTGGCACATTAGCAGGAAGTCTCTTACCATTCTTGCTTATTATTGTTATCTTCTATTTCTTCTTAATTCGCCCACAGAATAAAAAGCAGAAAGAAACACAGAAAATGCTTGATGCTTTAAAGAAAGGTGATAAGGTTATCACAATCGGTGGAATACACGGTACAGTTTCTTCTGTAAAAGACAATACTGTAATTGTTAAAGTAGACGAAAACTGTAAGCTCGAATTTAACCGTACAGCTATTTCTTCAGTAGAGTTGTCAGATGCTGAAAAAGCTAAACTTGAAGAAGAAAAGAAAGCTAAAGGTAAAAAAGGTAAAAAATCTTCAGAAAAGGCAGAAGAAAATACTGCTGAATCTACAGAAGAAAATAAATAATTTGGAGTATATAAAAAAATGAACAAACGAACTCGTTTAGTAGTTCTTCTTGCTGTTATTGCTCTTTGTTTTGTTTTTCTCTGGCCTTCAATCAGTTGGTACGGAAGAACACCAAAAGAACTCCAGCAGCTTGCTTTAGGCTCAACAGAAAATATTAAAAGCTACGCTGAACTTAAAGCTGCAGAAGATGTACGTACAATTAAAGATTTAATGTCAAAAGATTCAGCAGCTCCTTTGACTGATGAATATGCTTGGCTTAAAAAAGATGTAGCAAAGAGATATAAGGTTCTTGATAAAAAAGTACCTTCTACTTTGACAATTAAAGACGTTCTTTCCGCTTATGACAGCGAAATGGATTTTATGAGCGTTTTCCAGGCTCGCTACAGAAATGAAATTCTCAAAGCTAAGAGATACTACGAAAACTCAGTAAAACGTGGTCTCGACTTGGCTGGTGGTATGAACATTATCGTTAAGGCTGACCTTGATGCTGCTCTTGCTTCTGCAGGAGATTCAATTGGTGCAGAAAGTGCTGCAGACTTCAAAAAAGAAGCTATGACAAATGCAATTGAAAATCTTTCTAGCCGTATCGATAAATTCGGTCTTACTTCTCCTGTTATTCGTCAGCAGGGTGATGATCGTATCTATATTGAAATCCCAGGTGCTGCTCAGGCAGATGCAATCAATACTTTGATTATGGGTAAAGGTGTATTGAACTTCCGTCTCGTAGACAATGAAGCTACAACATCTTTCAAAGCTTATTATGCACAGAATCCTGCTACAACATTTAATGCTGTTGGTGAATTAATGGATTCTTCTATTATCCCAGATGATTGCGAAGTATTCGGTGTTTATACAAAAGATGAATATGGTCTTGATGAACGCTATGACTGGCTTGTTGTTAAAAAGGAAATTGCACTTGATGGTCAGCATGTAAAATCTGCAGAAATCCGTAATGATGAAATTACAAATCAGCTCCAGGTATGTTTCAACCTTGATGGAGAAGGTGCTGTAATTTTTGGTGATTTCACAGGTGCTCACGTTGGTGAAAATCTTGCTATCGTAAGTGATAATAAAGTTAAATCAAATGCTAGAATCCAGACTGCTATTACTGGTGGTTCTGTATCTCTTACTGGTGGATTCAGCTATGATGAAGCAGACAACATTAAGAAAGTATTGCAGACAGCTTGGTTGAACGTACCACTTGAAGTAGAAAGCCAGCAGGTAATTGGTGCTTCTCTTGGTGATGAAGCTATTCATCAGGGTATTATGGCTATTATCCTTGGTCTTGGTTTAATCCTCGTATTTATGTTGATTTTCTATAAGGCTTCAGGTATTAATGCTGTTGTTGCTCAGGTTTTGAACTTGTATATTATGTTCTCTGTACTTTCAGCTTTGAATCTTACACTTACACTTTCTTCTATTGCCGGTATGATTTTGACAATCGGTATGGCCGTAGATGCTAACGTTTTGATTTTCGAACGTATTAAAGAAGAATTACGTCAGGGTAAGAGCCGTCCAGTAGCTATTTCAATGGGTTTTGATAACGCATTCTGGGCAATTATGGACTCTAACATTACAACATTCATTGCTGCTATCTTCTTAAGTCAGCTTGGAACTGGTGCTATCCAGGGATTCGCTGTTTCATTGGCAATCGGTGTTTGTTCATCTGTATTTACTGCATTGTTCGTATCTCGCTTGATGTTCGATTTTGACACAGATGTTCTTAAAGCTAAGAAAGTTAGTATTGGTTGGGGGATTAAATAATGAAAACAATAAAATTTAATAAAGGATTCCTTCCAAGTGCTATCATTAGTTGTGTAATTATTTTAGCTGGTATTGTTGGTCTTTTGACTAAAGGAATCAATTTAGGTTTGGATTTCAAACCTGGTCTTATTGAAGAAGTACGTATTGCTAGTCCTGTTGCTGATATTACTTATAATGGATCTGCTAAGATTTCTATGGATCTTTCTGCAGGTCAGCTTGATTTAGTAATCAGTGGTACTGGTGCTACTAACGAAACACGTTCTTTCAACTTTGCAGTTGTAAAAACTGTAAGCGAACTTGCTTCAGAAGTAAACAAGATTGACGGTGTTAAAATGAACGTTAGAAATGGTTCATATGATACAACAAAATTGTTCTTAAACTCTGCTGCAACAAATCAGCTTACAAATACAGCATTGTATATTTATCCTGCAGGAACTTCTGAAGTTACAACAGATGACTTACGTGCTGCTCTTGGTGAAGTTGGAAACAATATTAAACAGCTTGGTTCTGGTGATGATGCTTCATACCAGATTCGTATGGGTGTAAACGAAGGTGATGCTCAGAACGATTTGCAGGCTAATGTAAACGAAAAACTTTACAAGAAGTTTGGAAAAGAAAATGTTGCTATTGTAAAGACAGACTTTATCGGTGCTGGTATGTCTAAATCTACAACACAGAAATCAATTATTGTATTCCTTGCTGTAATTATCTTGATTTGGGCTTATGCTGCTATCCGTTTCCACTGGGACTTTGCTCTCGGTTCTGTAATTGCTTTGCTCCATGATACTTTGATTATGTTTACTTTCATTGCATGGTCAGGTATGGAATTCTCTACTACAGTTTTGGCTGCAGTACTTACAATCGTAGGTTACTCTATCAACGCTACAGTAGTTATTCTTGACCGTATCCGTTATAACCTTAAGATGATGCCAGAGGCTAAAAACTTCAATGAAATCTTGAACAGATCTTTGAGCGACACATTTGTACGTTCTGTTTTGACAACAGTTACTACTTTGATGGCAGTTCTTGCTTTGTTCATCTTTACAACTGGAAGCATTAAAGACTTCTCATTGGCATTGATCGTAGGTCTTATTAGTGGTATGTATTCTTCAATCTTTATTTCAAGCGCATTTATCAGCGTTTCTCGTAGAAATTGGAAACCAGAATTTGGTGTACACCACTCACTTAAAAATGATGCTGAATAATTAAAAAAAAATTATTCTACATTCAAAAAAAAAGCACTTTCAATATTTTTTGAAAGTGCTTTTTTTTTAATTAAAACAGCACAAAACAGACAGACGATTAACGTTAAATGACAGACCTCTAACGTTAATCGTCTGTCATTTAAATGTTCTTTTTAATCTTAATATGCTTAGAAAAGTTCAATATATCCATGAAATATGATATTGTGTGAATATGGAAATAATTAAGGCATCGGTTTTAGGATTTTGTTTTGGTGTTCGTAGAGCGGTAGAACTTGCTGAAAAAGCACTTTTGGAAAATTGGGGAAAGAAAGTATATTCTCTTGGACCTTTAATTCACAATGAAACAGCATTAAAGAACTTAAGTGAAAAAGGTTTGGAAACTGTAGAAGAAAATGAAATTGAAAAAATTCCAGATGGGGCTGTAGTAATAATCAGAGCTCATGGGGTAGGGCCTGTTATAATCTCTGCTTTGGAAGAAAAAAACTGTAATATTATTGATGCCACCTGCCCCCGTGTAAAAGCCAGCCAAAAAATGGTTGAACGTTATACACATCAGAATGATTATGTAGTATTAACTGGCGATAAAAATCATGGAGAAGTAATTGGTATTGCAGGTTATGCCGGTGAAAATTTCAGTTTAATACAAGATTATTCAGAAGCCGAAGTTTTTAATCTTGAATCTTCAGATAGCAAAAATATAATTTTAATGAGTCAGACTACTTATAGTCCTGTAGAATTTGAAAAGATTGAAAAATTATTCAAAGCAAAATTTAAGAACTTTGCTGTAATGAATACAATCTGCCCTGCTACAAATGAACGTCAAGATGCTCTTTTTGAACTTTGTAAACAGGTGGACGGAGTTTTAGTAATAGGCGGTAAAGGTTCAGCAAATACAAAACGTCTGTATCAGACTGCAGAAAAAAACTGTAATGTTTCAGCCCATATTCAATCTTCTTCTGATATTCCTGAAAATTTCTTTAATTTGAAGAAAGTTGGTATTACCGCAGGTGCCAGTACTCCAGACAGCATAATAAATGAAGTTGAAGAAAGTTTGAAACTTCGTGGATAAAGTATTTATATTGAAAAGACTTTATTGTTCTTATATAATTGATTCATTATGAGTAGATGTTTTACAATGTTAAAGCCAGGCGTAGTTAATCGTCGCTTGGTAGGCGAAGTAATTGAACGCCTTGAAAAGAAAGGATTTAAACTTGTTGGTTTAAAATTTATGCAGGTATCACAGGAACTTGCTGAAGCTCACTATGCAGAACATAAAGGAAAGCCATTTTTTGGTGAATTAGTAGATTATGTAACTTCAGGTCCTGTTGTAGCAATGGTTTGGCAGGCAGATGATTGTGTTCCTTTAATGAGAAAATTCTGTGGAAAAACAAAGCCTACAGAAGCTGAACCAGGAACAATTCGTGGAGATTATTGTATTCATACATCAAGAAATATTATTCATGCTTCTGATAGTGATGAAAGTGCTGAACGTGAAATTGCTTTGTGGTTTAAAGATGATGAAATCTTTGACTGGAAAGATTGTGAAGACGGTTGGTATTAATATCTAAACAAGAAGTTGAGGTGGGATCCTAATATGGAAAGTAAGACTGTAGGTATTATTGGTGGCGGTGCCTGGGGAACTGGTTTAGCTCAGGCCTTGGCACGTGGAAATCATAAAGTACAGATTTGGGCTTTGGAAGATGAAGTTGTTGATTCTATCAACAATAAACACGAAAATAAAAAATTTCTTCCAGGTTATAAATTATCTGATACCATTACATGTTCAAAGGATATTATTGAAGTAGCAACAAACAAAGAATTTTTGATTATTGCTTCTCCATCTCTCTTCTTGAAAAGCACATTACAGAAGATTGCAAATGTGCCAAATATTGCAGAGGGGTCAACTGTTATTGCATCTCTTACAAAGGGATTTGTACCATCTGAAAATGGACCTAAACTTGTTCTCGAAACTATGGAATCGGTTCTTCCTGAAGTTTATAAGGATTGTACTGTTTACGTTGCAGGTCCATCTCACGCCGAAGAAGTTGCAATGGGTAAAATAACAGGTCTTGTTGCTGCTTCCTTGAATCCTAAAAATTCTATTAAAGTTCGTGAACTTCTTAAAGTTCCAGGACTTCTTGTTTATTCAAGTTTTGATGTAATTGGTGTTCAAATTTGTGCTGCGGCTAAAAACGTTATTGCTGCAGTTTATGGTGCTATGGATGCTATTGCAGAAACCAGTGACATTGTAGGAGATAATACAGAATCACTTTTACTTGCTGCTGGTCTTAATGAAATTCAAACTCTCGGATTTGCAATGGGTGCTACTCATGCAGAAACATTTGCTTCTGTAAGTGGAGTAGGAGATTTGGATGTAACTTGTAAATCAAAATATGGTCGTAACAGAAGATTCGGACAAGATATTGTAAAAACTGATATGTTGTCTAAATTTAAAGATATTGACGATTTAATTGCTAATGTAGGAAAAATTGGTTATTTGCCAGAAGGTGCAATTGCCTGTAAATATGTACATGAAATAGCCGTTAAAAAAGATTTGAAATTACCTTTGTGTGATTCTTTATATCGTGTATTAAATAAAGAAATATCCATTGCCGGCTTAATGAACGAATTACTAGCTTAGAAATAGCAGAAAAGTTAGAAAGGCTCAAGCGAGATTTATCGAGCAATCCGAAATATGGAGTTATAAATGTTAGAGAAAATAACCAGTACATTTAGTGGAATAGTAAAAAAATTAAGCGGAAAATCAACAATCACCGAAAAAAATATTGAGGAAGCCTAAAATAGCAGAACCGTTAAAAAACAAGCCGAAAGGGTTGTTTTAGGTTCTACGAAAGAAAGGCTCAAGCGAGATTTATCGAGCAATCCGAAATATGGAGTTATAAATGTTAGAAAAAATTACCAGTACATTTAGTGGAATAGTAAAAAAATTAAGCGGAAAATCAACAATCACCGAAAAAAATATTGAGGATGCTGTTGAAGAAATTAAAATGGCACTTCTTGAAGCCGATGTTAACCTTCGTGTTGTACGTCGCTTTGTAAATTCTACTATTGAAGAAGCTAAAGGTGAAAAGGTTCTTAAAGCCGTAGATCCAGGTCAGCAGTTTACAAAAATTATTTATGACAAAATGGTTGCTATGCTTGGAGATACTAAGCAGGATCTTCACTTAAAAGGACCAGATACTCAGTCTGTAATTCTTATGCTTGGTCTTCAGGGTGCCGGTAAAACTACTGCAGCACATAAATTGGCTGCAAAGCTTTTAAAAGATGGTAGAAAACCTTTACTTGCTGCATGTGACCTTGTACGTCCTGCCGCTGTTGAGCAGTTGAGCCAGCTTGGTGAAAAGATTGGTGTTCCAGTTTATAAAGAAAACAACAAAGATGCAGTACAGAACGCTAAAGATGCAATTTCTTTTGCAAAGAAAAATGGAAATGACGTAATTATTATCGATACTGCCGGTCGTCTTCAGATTGATGAAGAAATGATGGCTGAATTGGTAAAAATAAAGAAAGTAACTGACCCTGTAGAAGTATTACTTGTTGCAGATGCAATGACTGGTCAGAATGCCGTTGATATTGCCAAATCTTTTGATGAACAGCTTGGCCTTACAGGTGTAATTCTTACAAAGTTTGATTCAGATGCTCGTGGTGGTGCAGCCCTTTCTCTTAAAACAATTACTGGTAAACCAATTTTGTATATTGGTACTGGTGAAAAAACTGAAGATTTTGAAGTATTCCATCCAGAAAGAATAGCAAGTCGTATTCTTGGTATGGGTGATGTCGTATCTCTTGTAGAAAAGGCCCAGGAAACTGTAGATGCTGAAGCAGCTATGAAAATGGCAAAGAAACTTCAGCGCAACGAATTTACTTTGCAGGATTATCTTGAACAGTTCCAGCAGGTTAAAAAGATGGGTAATATGCAGTCTATCATTGATATGATTCCAGGTATGAGTGGAATGGATGCATCCCAGATGGATTTTAGTTCAATGAAAAAGAATGAAGCAATTATCCAGAGTATGACATATAAAGAAAGACTTAATCACCTTATTATAGGACCTAGTCGCCGCAAACGTATTGCTAAGGGGTCGGGAACTTCTGTTGCGGATGTAAATAAACTTTTGAAGCAGTTTGAAAAAACAAAGCTTATGATGAAAAAAGTAAGCCGCAATAAAGGTATGCAGGGTAAGATGATGAATCAGTTAGGCTTAGATCCTAGTATGATGAATGGCCTTGGCGGTGGAATGGGGGGGCTTCCAGGTGGAATAGATCCAAGCCAGTTGAAAGGTATGGATATGAAAAAATTAATGGATATGGCTAAAAGATTCCGTTAGTTTATAAAAAAAACACGCAGGGGACAGTCACCTAACTTTAGGTGACTTTCCCCTGCGTTTTTTTTTTTATTTATTGGTTAGATTTGGTAGGATTAGATTTAATTAGTCTACTACAATAACCGAAGCGGAACGACCGTCCAGAGTGTATATTTTCTGAGGGTTTGTTTCGTCTAGAATTGGTGTTAAACCAACATAATAGTTATAATAGTATTTGCCTGTCGTTAATGGAAGTTCCAGTTCATAGAAACCTGGAGCAGTTTCCTGCAATTCGTAAATCCATGGATCCCAATTTGTAAAAGTTCCGGCCAGATGAATAGTTTGCCCGGTTTCACCTTTGTAAACAAAATGGACTTTATCTGATTCAGAAACATTTGTTGAAACAATTATACTGCCAGGATCTTCAATCTTTGAAAAATAAAGATTTACATTTTCGTCGTATTCTTTATTTGGATTTAATGGATCTGTGGTCCATAATCCGTCAAAAACAAGCCTATATTTTAATGTTGTGAACTTATGCTGTCTTTTGTAACAGTAAAACATATGTTTTCGTGAAACTTTCCCATCATCATCTTTTTGAGTAAGAATCTGGAAAGGATGTACTGTCTGATAGTTTTCAAAATCAAAAGCAATACCTACAAAACGGTAATTAGTATCGCTGGTGAAAACAATATAATCATCTGTAATGATAGGCTCGCAAGGCTTATCTATACTGTGAAGAAGAGTGTCCAAATCAAAATTCTGATAGTTAGTGTTTTCTGCAGCAAACAATCCTGTGGCACCAATTCCACATAGAATAAGCGCTGTAAAGAGTAAAACAAGCTTTTTCATACTCTATTCATCGGATTTTTTTAATAAAAGTTAATAAAAATCTAGAATAAATTCGAAAGATAGAAACCACAGATTAAGGGGATTTAGGGGATTATTTTTTAGAAAAGCGGAGCAGAAATCAAGGTGAGTTTCTGTGGGAGCATTTTCTAAAAAAAAAGATAGTGGCGCTAATAATCTTGAGCTTTTTATATTTAATATGTAGAAAATGCTTAAGTGACTTAAAAAATCCTCCGTTTATATAAGAGAGAAATACACTTGTAATTTACAAGGGATGTGGGGTAAAATTAAAGTAGTATGCCAGGTTTAAGTCAGCTTAAAAAATTCAGTTCTGATCTCCTTTCTTTAGGTGACGAATTAACAGTTCGTGCTTCAAGGGGAGAAAAACCAGTAAAATTTGATATTCCAAAAACAGTAGAAGATGTAAATGACTCTGAAGACTTTGTACTTGGTATGCCTCAGATTGAAGCAGAAGTTAAAAATGACACCATAGATGAAGACTTGTCAGATTTGTCAGGATTAATTAATCCTTCTGCAACTACTTCAAATTCAGAAAACGAAGATGATGGAACTTCAGCTTTTGCTGCTCCAGATATGTCTGCTCTTTTAAATCCAATTGCTGTTAATGATGATTCTCAAGGGGATATGCCTGATCTTTCAATGTTTGAAGAACAGCCTGTTGAGGAAGAAATTGTAGAAGAAGAACCAGAAGAAGTTTCTATTGCTGATATGGGCCTTGATGCTTTGTTAGCTGGAGCAGGTTTTGATGATCCAGAACCAGAGGAAGAACCTGAACCAGAACCAGAGCCTGATCTTGGCGATTTACCTGTTGAAGATATAACTGATCCATTGTCAGATCTTGGTATTCCAGAGTTAAATGACTTAAATTTAGAAACACCATCAGCACCAGAGACTCCAGTAGAAGATTTTGGCGATATTGATATTCCTTCAATGGATGATTTAACAGGTGGTGATGAAGAACCTGCGGACCTTCCGGAAACAGATGGCGGCTTAGACGATTTTACAATGCCTTCTATGGATGATCTTACTGGCGGTTTAGATTTAGAAGAACCTGCCACTACCGAAGAAGTTACAGACTTTGCCGAAGAAGAAACTCCACTAGAAGATTTTAGCGATATTGATATTCCTTCAGAAGCAGTAGATTTTTCTGCAGATGAAAATATTCCTGAGTATGAAGAAGATTCTCTAGATTCTGAAGACGGTGATGATTTGCAGACTGAAGAATCACCAGAAATTGATGGTCTTGATTTTGATATTCCAGATACAGATGCTCAGTTAAACGGTTCAGGCGATGATTCATTTGAACTTGGTTCCGATGATGAGTTTGCAATGGAAGGGGAATTTGAAATCCCTGGTTATTCAGACGTTGCAACTGCAAAAGAAGATAAACATGTAAGTACACCTTTGGTAAAATCTGATAAAGGAAAGAAAGGTAAGGGTAAAAATCTTCCTGAACCAGACTTTTCTAATGCTCTTGAAAGCGAAGATTTGCCACCAAATACACTTTCAGATGCACAGTATAAACAGTTCCTTAAAAATCTTGGAGAATATCCATTAAATGTTCGCTTAGCATTCGAAGATTTGATTGTTCAGGATGAATTTACTGATGATGCTGAATTTGAAATTATTGAAAAAATCCTGAATAAAGCACCTGCAAGACAAGTTGCCAGTATGCTGGAAAAAATGCTTGATACATCTATTCCTGTACCAAGAGATTTTGAACATCGTACTGCAGAAGAATATGAAGCTTATAAAAAGTCGCTTTCATATCAGTTGAAGAATAAAATTATTCCAGGCATCTTAGTTGGTGTTGTAATGGTATTTGTTGCATATGGAATTTTCCAGTTCAGCAAAAACTGTATTTATAAACCATTAAAAGCAAATTCTCTCTATAAACAGGGCTATGCTTTGCTCCAGGCAGATGAATATCCTCAGTCTGAAATGAAGTTTAATGAAGCTGTTAAAAAAAGATTAAATAAAAAATGGTTTTTTAAATATGCCCGCGGTTACCGTGAACACAAACAGTATCAGCGTGCAGGTAAAATGTACCAGAATATTTTGTATAGTTTCCGCCACGATAAAACAGCTGGTCTTGAATATGCAGATATGGAACTTAACGACCTTGCGAATTATGAAAGAGCAGAAGAAATTGTAAGACGTGAAGTTCTTGATTACCATATTAATGATGCCGACGGTATTCTTATGCTTGGTGATGTGTTCCTTGAATGGGGTACAGAAAAAGATCCTGCAAAATTGGAATTGGCACGAGAACAGTATGCAACTTTAATTCAGTTGTATAAGGCAAATGATTTGTATCTTTCTAGAATGATGCGATATTTCATTCGTACAGATAATTTACGTCAGGTAATTTCAAGTCAGAAAACTTTTGAAAAAAAGAAGGAAAAATCGTTGAGTTCTGAAGATTGGACAGAACTTTCTGGATATCTTCTTGATAAATATTATGGACCATTGGCACCATCTGATGAATATCTGCGTTACGAAATTGAAGGTTTAAGAAATCTCTTACTCACAGCTGTTAAAACAGGTCCTTCAAATCCTATTGCTTTGTATAATCTTTCTAAGTATCTCATAAAGACTGGAGAAACTAACGCAATTGAAAATACTTTGCGTTCTGCAATTGAAAAGTTCAATACAGTTCCAACAATGAAAAACCGTGATATTTATAAGTATATTGATTCTTACAGATTGCTTGGTGAATATTATATTGATACAACTGATTATCTTCAGGCTCAGGAACAGTTTGCCGAAGGTATTTCTTTGTTTACTATTGAACGTGATAATGCTGGTTTTGAAGGAAATGCTTCTATTGGTAAACTTTATGAAGATATGGGTAACATTAAATACACAATCTCTGGTGATTATGAAGAAGCTCTGAAGAACTACAAATATTCTATTGAATTGGAAAATGATAATCCTTCAATCCGTTATAGAATTGGTTATATTCAGTATAACAACAGCAATTATGGTGAAGCACTTGGTTCATTTATGAAAGCTGGTGATGGTAACGTAAAAGAAAGAAATCTTCTTCTTGCTATGGCTAATACTCTTTCTATGCGTGGTGATGATTATGCTGCTCAGGGCTATTACGACCAGTTACTCGATACTCTTGACTTACAAATTGCAGAGCAGGGCATGGTATTCCCTCAGACAAATATAAAAGATTACGACGTTGTAAACACATATCTTTCTGCATCTAATAACTATGGTGTAACTTTGTATAAACTTGCTAAACGTACAGGCAATAGTGCTTTGAATGCTCAGGCTATTGTACAGTTTAGTCAATCTGTTCGTGCATGGGATGCATTAACAAGAAATCAGAATACTATGGTTCGCCTTGGTGGAAGTAATCTTGCCGAAATGAATATTCAGTATATTACTCATCCAATTCCAGAATTTGAACCTTCTATTTATACTGAAATTTCTAAGACATTAAACGATAACGAACATCTTTAATGAGGTCTTATGCAGAATAAATTTTCTTACGGAATAATTGCGAGACAACGATTAAACAGCCTTTTTAAGGAATTATTCCGAAAGTCTATTCATATTTGTTCCAGTTTAGTTCCACTTCTTTTAAAATATGCTTATTGGCCGGTAATTGGTTTGCTTTGTTGTGCATTAGTCTTATATTGCGTAAGTGAGTTTTTAAGATTAAAAGGTTATTCTATTCCAGTTGTATCGAAAATAACAGAAATTGCAGCTCGTAAAAGAGATGAAAATAAATTTGTTCTTGGACCTGTAACTCTTGTTATTGGAATATTAATTGCAGCTTTGGCTTTACCTCTTCAATTTGCAACTGTGGGTATTTTTGCCCTTGCTTTTGGTGATGGGCTTGCCAGTCTTGTTGGTAAAATGATTGGTAGAATTACTATTCCAGGAGCCCATGGAAAAACTGTTGCCGGAAGTTTTGCATGTTTCCTGGCTGTATATATAGCAACTTTTTGTTATACAGGTCTGGCGTTTGATAGTCTTATAGTAGCAACATTCGCTATGTTTATAGAAGTTCTTCCTCTTGCCGATTTTGATAATGTACTTATTCCAATCAGCACAGGCTATGTATTTTTGTGTCTTATTCAGAGTGTCTAGACTTTAATCAATCCACAAGTATTTATTGTGTGTTTCTTTTAAATAAATTCCAGTTCCTATGCCAAGAAGAATTGGACCTGCAATTATGCCTAAAATGTTATAGCAGAAGAACATTATTGAATATCCAATTGTTAGAAGAGCGAATCCAATAGTCATTAACTGACGGTATTCATTCTTTTTATTTGTAAGAAACAGGGTAATAATATTCAATATAGAAATTAAGAAAGAGAAAAATCTGATTAAATGAACGTATCCGTAAGAAATACAGAAGTTTGGTAGAATAACAGATGTATTTGAAGGAATAAAGTAGGCAAAGAATAATGATGCAACAATGAGGATAAGGCAATTTCTGTCTGTGTTTGGTCTGTAATCTTCTGTACTAAGTACAGTGTTCCCAAATAATGCCAGAGGAGCAAGTAATCTTGCAAGAATATTTATGTTTCCAATGCTGATTAAAAATTGAGAGAAAGTTCCAGAAACTCTGAACAAAGGAATAATAAGTCGGGAAGTGTCTAAAAGACAGGCTGCAAGGAATACTAAAAAGAAAGTAATGTCTGTAGCCTGAGTTTTTTCAAAGGTACGAAAAATTACATAAGTTGTAATTAAAACATAAAGAATATTTGTGAAAATTGCTATTAAAACACAGTTTGGATTGTATTTAAGTAAATAAGATGATGGTACGCCTTTTAGAAAAACCTCTGGAATACGGAAGCTTTTATCCAAAATCTCAAAACAAAAAATTCCTAAATCTCCAATAAGAATTATGAGGGCAATGGTGAATAAAATCATTGTAAGGCGGTTTCTTGTTCTAATAGTCATACTAAAAGGATAACGTGAAGATAAATAATAGTAAAGAGTTTAAAAAAAATACCGAGAATGAAGTAATGACAAATAAAAATGTCAGCCTTATGGGAGGATTTAAATGAAGAAGTCTGTTATTTGCGGTTTATTTTTAGCATTGGGATTAACAGCCTTGTATGCAGGAGATGTTGCAACATTTGTAGATAAAGGATTTACAGATGATGGGAAATATTATGTATTTGGACAGTACGGAAAAGTAGATAAAAATTTCCAGGGATATGCTGAAATCTACCAGGTTGATATTGCTGCAAACGATTATGTAGATGCCGGATTATTTAAAACAAAACCATCTGCTGTAACTGCAGACAAAAATGGTCGCGATGTATATGATGCTCTCGAAGCAAAAAGTTACTACTATTATAAAGATGTAAAAACTACAGTAGCTAATCCTGATCATGTACTTTATATTTTGGATGACGTATATAAAACAGGAACTGATAAAATTGTATTTACCGATTTCCGTTGTCCTGATATTGAAAAACAGGATATTTATGAAATCCAGCTTGTGCCAACTGTGAAAGGTACAGGAAAAAATTGTAAATCTTCTTTCTATATCAACGTTGTAAAAAAAGATGCAGATGGTAATGTTCTTTCTACAACAAAAGTTGGAACACCTAGCATTAACCGCAAAGGAGTTACAAACTACAAGATTGAAAGAATTTTCTGCGATAAATCTGAAAAGAACTTTATTTTTGTAATTGAAAAGATTATTGAAGATGATACAGGTATTTCAATAAGATATATGGTTGAAGCTGCAAAAATGTAATTTTTTTTTATAATTCTTCCAGATTTTTGTAAAAAACAGATAAGTTTTGTCTAATATATATTTAGATACTTTTAATCACGAGTCATAAAGGCTCGTGTTTTTTTTTGGAGGAAGAATGAAAATAAAAGGAATATTATTTATTCTAGTGCAGACTATGCTTATAACTGGAACTGTTATTCTGGCAGTAATTCCTTTTTCATGTAAAGTCACAATGGAAGGAATTGAAATTATTGGTGGTGATTATACGGCACCATATCTTAATGAAATAAAAATAATAGACGAAGAAACTCTGGAAATTAGTTTTTCAGAATGTATTCATATTTCAAATCTTGTTGTATCTCCAAGGATAAGTGGTATTTCAGATTCCGAAGTTTGTTCCTTAAACGAAATGCTTTCGCCGGCTTTAGGGGCAGCAGTTGGGCAATACGGAAAAATTGAAACTGAAATTGAATATATTAATGAAGACACTGCCGTATTAATTCATCTTTCTACTCCTACAGAAATTGGAAAGGATTATGAGGTGTTTGGAGTTGTGGAAGATAAAATTGGAAATTCACTTACTTTTACTTCCTCTTTTGCAGGCTTTAATTCTGCTATTCCAAAAATGATTATGACAGAAGTTCAGATAAAATATGGAAAAGGTTCTTCTGGCGGTAATGCTATTTATAGAGGAGAATATGTTGAATTACTGGCACTGGAGGCTGGAAATCTTATTGGACTTGAATTGATTAGTGCTTCTGATGGTGATAATAAAAAATACCAGTTTCCTAATGTTGAAGTTGAAAAAGGTGAAATTATTCTGGTACATCTTAGAACTGCAGGGGAAGGGTGTGTAAATGAAACTGAAGATTTAGATGCTGCAACTGCTCCACATTCAAAACCTCAGATTCGGGATTTATGGGATGAAAGTACTGCCTCACATTTTAATGACAGTTCCGATGTTATAGTTCTTAGAAACAGAGTTGATGGCAGCATTATGGATGGAGTAATGTATGCTTCTATGGATTCAACTGAATGGAAAAAAGGTGTGGCAGATTATGCTTTGGAAATGCAAAGTAATGGAATCTATCCTTCCTGGGATATAGCAAATGCAAGTAGTTCCAAAGGTTGTACAACTTTACGTTCATTAACAAGACAAAATAGCCGGGAAATATATGAAATGATAATGAACGATGAAGAATTTGAGTATCCTTTCCCTGCTGATGAAGAAACGTGGCAAGTTGAACCTGTAAGCCCTGGTACTATTTAATACTTCTTGTTTTTATGGTAAAGTTCCCTTATGGTAGAATTATTAGCTCCTGCGGGAAATATTGAATCACTGGAAGCTGCAATTGGCGAAGGTGCAGATGCTGTTTATTTAGGACTCAAAAGCTTTAATGCACGTATGCGAACAACTAACTTCGCATGGAATCAGTTTGAGGCAACTGTTGAAAGTTTGCATCGTCAGAATAAAAAGGTTTATGTAACTGTAAATACTGTTTGTGAAGAAAGAGAAACAGAACGTTTATATCGTTTTCTTTCATATCTAAAAGAAGTTGGACCTGATGGTCTTATTGTACAGGATTATGCTGTTATGCGTATGGCTCAGGAGTTTTTCCCTGAACTGGAAATTCACGCATCAACACAGATGAATGTTGAAAGTTCAAATGCTGTTCGTTTATTACAGAGAAACGGTGTAAAACGCATGGTTTTGGCACGAGAACTTGGCCTTGATGAAATTAAAAAAATTAAGACTGAAACTGGTGCAGAACTTGAAGTGTTTGTTCACGGTGCTCTTTGTGTAAGTGAAAGTGGACTTTGTTTATTCTCCAGCTTCTTGGGTGGAAAATCGGCAAACCGTGGTATGTGTACACAGGCTTGTCGTCGTTTTTATACGGCCGAAGTTCCTGGAGGACTTAAACAGGGATATTATTTTTCTCCTTGTGATTTACAGCTTATTGAACAGATTCCAGATTTAATTGAAGCTGGTGTCGATTCCTTTAAAATTGAAGGACGAATGAAGAGTGCTGAATATGTAGGTAGTGTAGTTTCTGCATATCGTTATGTAATTGATCATTATAAAGAAGATAAAAAGGGGGCAATTGCTGCTGGTAAACGAATTCTTGCTTCAGATTTTGCCCGTACTAAAACTTCTTACTGGTATGGATTTAAATCTCTTGAAGAGGGTGTAGATAATGCAGGTTCAAAGATTTTGAATCCTGACCAGGCAGGTGGAACTGGTATTTATCTTGGAAAGATTTCCAGCTTAAAACAGCCTGATAGAGAACTTTCAGAAGCTATAAGAAGTACTTTGTCTGAAGATGCAACTCCTGAACAGCGTAATTTCCAGATGGCTTTATTGAAGGGTGGAAGTTATGATCCTGATCCAGGTGATTCGATTCGTCTCCATAAAAAGGATGACTCTGGTCGTGTAAGCCATAAAATTAAAACTGTAGAAATGGAAGAAAACAGCGACAAACGTTGGATTGATATTCCAGGTGGCTTTAGTGTTGGTGATGAAGTTTATCTTCTTCAAATCAAAGCTGGTTCTAAGCGCTATAACAGAGTTTTACCAAATGATATTGGACGTTATAGAAAACAGCCTAAAGATGAAAATCTTCCTATTCTTGATATAACTCCAGTTGCCGAAAAGGAATTGAATTATTTTCCAGAAGGCATTTATGCACAGGTATCTTCAATTCCAGATGTGTTTGCTGTACAAGGATTAAAACCTGTTCGTCTGATTATAGAATATAATTCTGAAACAAGTTATGACCTTTTAAATCATAAGACAGTTTTACCTTTCTCGAAAAAGCAGATTTATATTTCACTTGATCCATTCTGTTCTGCAGCTCAGGAAGATAAATTACAGGAAGAATTGAACAAGTTAATAGAAGATGGATATTTTAATTTTGTTGCAAATAATATTGCTCATATTGAAATGCTTCGTGGTAAAAAGGTAAATGTAATTGCGGGACCATACTTGTATACATTCAACCGATGGGCAGTAAGTTGGCTTGAAAACCAGAATATTGGCGCTTTTATTATGCCATACGAAAATTCCCGCCAGAATCTTGAAGCAACTTATGAATCGAATGTTCGTAGTCGTGTTCTTGTTCCTGTATTTGCATATCCTGCATTGTTCAGAATGCGTTTTAAACTGCCAGGCGATTATGACTTTACTTATTTTGAAGATAAAGAAAGTTCAACTTTCAAAGTAAACTCTACTAAAGATGGTTCTTATGTAATGCCAGAAGAGCCTTTCTCAATTGTTGATAAATCTAACTTTATTACCAGTTCAGGTTTTAAGCGTTTACTTATTGATTTTTCTAAAACAAAAGTTTCTCGCAGTCAGATAAAAGCAATTACTACATCAATGATAAAAGGGCAGCCTTTACCAGATGTATCTCGCTTTAACTGGAAAGACGGGTTCTATTCTCCACAGCAAATGGAAGAATATAAAGCCGCTGCAGAAAGGGCTGCTGCTGCAAAAGCTGGAGAGAGAAGAAGATTTGGTTCAGCTGGAAATAGCAGCAACAGCCGCGGCAAACCTAAATATAATAAAGGTAAACGCCGCTAAGTTAATACTTATTGTTAGAAAGCAGGTTCTTCTATAGGAACAGGTGTCTTTTCTGGAACAGGAGCTTCAACCACAACTGTGTTTGGAGTTTCCTTTTCATTAAGAACATCTGCTTCGGAAGCTGTGTCTACTTCTTTCGCAAAAACTGGCTTAAATTCAATGTGTTCAGCAATTACGAAGACCTTGCTATGGAACTTGTCGGAATCGTCTTTCCAAGTTTCCTGCTTAAGTCTTCCAACAACGCGAATTCCACGACCTTTCGAACCTTTCTTTGCACAATACTCCGCAGATTTACCGTATGTTTCTACCTCAAAATAAGATACCTCATTCACACCTTCATCTTTCTTATTTTTATAAAAACGATTTACCCCAATTGAGAATTTGCAAACTTTAAATCCGCTAACGGGTTCCAACACTTCTGCATCTTTTACAAGATTGCCTTCCAAAATAATAGAATTTAACTGGTTCATAACAATAACCTCTTAAACAAAATAATGTGTTATGATTCCTGGCCAGGTAATCAACGCGAAGGAAAATCCTTACGTATTAATATACGAACTGAAATGTTATTTTTAACAAAAAAAGAGAAAAAAAATTAATTTTTTTAATAAAATTTAGTGTTTATCAGAGAAGTTCGAAACTAAACGGAGAATATATAATGTTACATATTCAGTAAGAGCCTTTTCTTCCTTGATTTTCTGCATATTAGGTGTTTTTACCAGGGTATTTGCAAGATTTTCGACACGTTCTCTTGTAAATGTTGTAGCAGAAAGTGTTTTTACTACACGACGTGTATAATCTCTTATTAAAGAATTTACATCTTCAGTAAGATTGTTATACGCATCTTTTGAAATCATTTTATTCCACTGTTTAGTCAGATAATTAAGCTCTCTGTCCAAAGTAGAACCTTCTGGAATAAGATCTTTAGAAATCTCTTTTGCCTGAAGAGCCAGAGCTTCAGTCTTACTTGCTGGTTTTTCGGTAGTTTTTGGTGTTTCTTCTAATTCTTCAAGATTAAGACCAGAATTTGATTCGCCAGTCTTTTTCTTTGCTTTTTCTTTAGTCTTATTTTTCTTTCTGGTATTAAAGAAACTGATAATCCATGAAATTAAAGGTATAGTATAAATGAATGGTAAACGAGCTTTTGCATTTGCAAGAACTTTACCGTTTTTAAGCATTAATAAATCGCTGTAAGGTAAAAGTTTTCCATCTACGAATAAGTGGAAGCCTTCCATAGTTTCATCATCATCTTTTTCGTAAGAAAGAATTGTAATAAAATTTGCAGTTAGTAAGGCATGTAATACAGGAGAATTTTTCTCAACCAGAGATTTTAATTCTTCTTCAAATGCCTGACTGTCTGACATTTCTGGTAAACGTTCATAATTAAGTAATGATTTATACCATTTTTCTTCAAGAGTGTTTTCAATTGAATCGTGGGCTTCATTACAAAGGCGTACAATTACCTGAATAACCTTTCTTTTGTAAACGTAATAACGGGTTCCCGAATCAACTTTAAAAAGAAGTAGGGAAGGCAATTCATTAGCTTCACCATCGGTTGTTTTAGCCTGCAAGAATTCTTTCAAATCATCATCGCTGTATTTACCGTAGAGAAGACGGCCCGATTGATCTTGAAATTTCAAAATCTGATTCATTGAGTAGAAGTATGGTGGCTTTAAAAGTGCCTGTTCCAGTTCTTTAAGAGCTTCTTCTCGTTTATGATTATTCTGGAACTGTTCTTTTAAATATGTGCTGTGAATTTCAAGAATTTGAACAGCCTGCAAAATATTTATATCTTCAATTGTGCGATCCTGGATTTTTTCAAAATCCTGGCGAATATAATACAAAGTCTGATTCCAGATGTAATAGTCATCGCCGTCTGTGAAATCTGCAAACTGATAATTTTCTGTATCTACAAAGTGAGCAAAAAAATTACGAATAGAGATTTCTTTAGTAGGGTTGGTACTTCGAAGTTTCTTTAGAAAATAATCGTGATATTCATCTTTTTTTAGAATTTTACGAATTTTCTGCTGTGATGTATCAATAAGAACTTTCATTGGAACACAAGCTGGCATAAGCAATGCCGGTAAATCTCTTGTAAATTCCATTATGTAAAGAGCTGGAGATTTTGAATCTTCTTTATCAATTAAGTCCTTTATATACTGAGTAGAAAGTTTCTTTTCTAAAACGTTATTCGGAAACTGTTTTGGTAAGTCTGAAACAATAGGATAAGGAATAGATTCGTTCTGGAGAATTTCCTTATATTGAGTTGCATATTTAGCAGAGAAATAAGTAATTGCAACAATTGTTTTTTTATTATTTGCACTAATTATGGAAACAAGATGTTTTTCAGAAAGTCCCTGCAATTCTGCTACAACAGTGCTGGTTGGATCTCCAAGGTATTTAACAAGTTCAGCTTCTTCTTCAACATGATGTTCAGCGTATTTTTTAATGTAAGCACAGAATTCTCGTAAATCAATGAAAGGAGATTTCTGTTTTTCTGCATAATATCTGATAATTGAACTTAAATTTGCACTTGTAGCCATAACGTATATATTCTACAGCATAAATTAAGTTTTAACTAGTGAAAATAAAAGTAGGATTAAATCGAAAGATAAGAACCACAGATTAAGGGGATTTAGGGGATTAATTTTTAGAAAAGCGGAGCAGAAATCGACTTGATTTTGGTTCTGGGCGATAGTGCCACGGACAACGCGGTAGGGAAAGTACAGAGCGAAGCGTCGAGCCCAGCTGGCAAA
>JAZLKI010000094.1:0-17104 GCA_045597485.1 Treponema sp. | reverse complement strand
CATCGTTGGTGGTGGTATGGCTTATACATTCCTTAAAGCACAGGGACACGAAGTTGGTCGTTCACTTGTTGAAGATGACTTCCTTGATACAGCTAAAGACCTTTTGGCTAAAGCTGCTGAAAAGAACGTAAAAATCCTTCTTCCAGTTGACCACGTTGGTGCTGCAGAATTCGCAGATAAAGATCCAGTTGCAGTAGATGCAGTTGATCTTCCAGCTGACCTTATGGGTCTTGATGTTGGTCCAAAAACAGTTGCTCTTTATAAAGATGCAATCTTGGCTTCTAAATCTATCGTTTGGAACGGACCAGTTGGAGTATTCGAATTCGAAAACTTCGCAAAAGGTACAGAATCTGTTGCTCGCCTCGTAGCAGAAGCTACTGGTAAAGGTGCTATGACTGTAGTTGGTGGTGGAGATTCAGTTGCTGCTGTTAACAAGTTCAACTTGGCAGACAAAATGAGCCACGTATCAACAGGTGGTGGAGCATCTCTCGAATTCCTCGAAGGAAAAACATTGCCAGGTATCGCAATTTTGGCTACAAAATAAGTAGTTTTATGCGGACATAAATGCCGCATAAAACATTATGGCACGACATCTTACGATGCGTGCCAAACTAATTTCGTGCCGACATTATTTGCGGCACAAATCATAACTGTGTTAAAAAAAACAAAAAAGGGCTTTCTTAAAAAAGAAAGTCCTTTTTTTTTTTTTTTTTCAAAGTATGGAAAAAGTTCTGAGACACTCAGAATAAAGGAATTATTGACATAATCCCTTTATTAAAGAATGTTCTTTGATTTTTTTTATGGAGATTTAACATATGAAAAATGTAAAAAAGTTTTTAGTTGTAATGATTGGATTGGTTTCAATAGTTGGAACAAGTTGTAAAATCGAGCCAGGTGTAGGAGGGTCTGATACTCCCGCTTCTCAAGATACGCCTGTTACTCCTATTGTTCCTGCCGTATCAGATAACCTTATAATTGATGGAGTCGAAATTCCTTATTCAGGATTTGTGACAGTTCCTGCAGGTACGGTAAATGGAAATCCATCTTATGATATTCGGAATCAATATGGTGTATTCTTTAGTTCAGGTCGTAATCTTCAAATTCCTTCATTTTATATGGGCCAATGTGAAGTAACTCAGTTATTGTATAAAGCAGTAATGAATGGAGATGAAAAAGTTGTTTCAGAGCCAAGTTACTGTAATGAAAGTTCATCAAATTATATCTATTCTGATGAAAATCAAAATGAAAAAAATCTTCGTCCTGTAGAATGTGTTACCTGGTATGATGCAGTTTATTTTTGCAATAAGCTTAGTGAAAAAATGGGAAAGGTTCCATTTTATAAAATTACTGATATTTCTTGTTCTAATAAACATATAAAATCGGCAACTGTAACGGAAAGTGATGCGGAAGGTCATAGAACAGGATATCGTCTTCCTACAGAAGTAGAATGGGAATATGCTGCACGAGGTGGAAATCCAAGTACTGATTCAACAAGTGAATGGATGAAATTTTATGCAGGTAAAGGAATATCTAATAACGAAAAATTGAATACAGATTTAGATTCTGTAGGGTGGTATAGATTTAATACTGCAAGTGATGGAATAACAGGTAAATCCGAAAATTTTCCCGAAAGAGGTCAAAAAGGATATGGGACTCATAGAGTTGCTTTGAAGGATGGGAATGTTTTAGGATTAAAAGATATGAGTGGAAATGTTTCTGAATGGTGCTGGGACTTATTTGGTGTTATAAAAAGCGATACACCTATAACAGGACCATCTGGTCAAAATTCTATTGTATATAAATCTTTACGTGGTGGAGCTTGGGATGAGTACGCAGAAAACTGTTCTGTTGTTAGAAGACTTAATCAAAAAGCTGAACAATTGTCTGACGACATTGGCTTTCGTATTGTTTGCGGAATAGAATAATTTGAAAATATTATAGGGAACAGAAACTAAACTGTTCCCTTTTTATCCTATTAACAATTTTTTTAATTTTTATTAAAATATCTTTATTGAATATTTTAAGGAGTCATAAATGGCACGTACACATTACATTGCTGGAAACTGGAAAATGAACACTTCTAAAGCAGAAGCTGTTGCTTTGGCTAAAGATTTAGTTGAACAGTTGAAAGGTAAAACAAACAAATATATGATTGGTGTTCCTTTTGTATACCTTGATGCAGTTGCTCAGGTTGTAAAAGGTTCAAACATTATTCTCGCAGCTCAGGATTGTGCTGCAACTTCAAACGGAGCTCACACTGGTGAAGTTTCTACAACTATGTTGAAAGACATTGGCTGTCAGTGTGTAATTCTTGGTCACTCAGGACGCCGCCACGAAATTGGTGAATCTGATGAATTGATTAACAAAAAAGTTCGCAAAGCTTTGGCTGACGGTCTTGAAGTTGATCTTTGTATTGGTGAACTTCTTTCTGAACGCGAAGCTGGTGAAGCTGAACAGGTTTGTGCATTCCAGCTTTCTGCAGGTTTGGCAGGTGTAACTGCTGAACAGATGAAGAACGTAACAATCGCTTACGAACCAGTTTGGGCTATTGGTACTGGTAAAGTTGCAACTCCAGAAGATGCTCAGGCAATCCACAAGTTCATCCGTAACTACATCGCTAAACTTTACGATCAGAAAGTAGCTGATGAAGTTATCATCCAGTACGGTGGATCTATGAAAGCAGAAAACGCACCAGAACTTTTGGATCAGCCAGATATCGATGGTGGTTTGATTGGTGGAGCTTCTTTGAAAGCTTCAACATTCGTACCTATCTGCGTTTTGTAAGTGAATAGTGAAGAGTGAATAACGCATTACTCTTCTAATTATTAATACGTCATTCTGAACGTAAACACGTCATTCTGAACGAAGTGAAGAATCCAGATTCCTCGACTGCGCTCGGAATGACGTTTTTTTATATAGACAAATAATCTCATTTCTATTAAAATAGATACACTTTATAAGTAAATAAAATTGTGGAGAATATACGTATGAGTACAATTAGTGTTGTTCTTTTAGTGGCATTCGTAATCGTTTGTCTTTTGCTCGTTCTTTTAGTTTCAATTCAGGATGACGGTGAAAACGGAATGGGTGGACTTATCGGTGGTCGTGGAACTGCTGCTTTTGGTGCACATTCAGCAAATGTTTTGACAAAGACAACTTTTGTTTTAGTTATTTTGTTCTTTGCTTTTACTCTTGCTTTGGCACTTACAAACAAGAAACCTAAGTTTGAAAAAGATCTTATGCCTACAACAGCTGTTGAAACTGTAGAAGATGCAGTTGAAACAACAGGTAACTGGTGGGCTGACTAATAATTAATCATGCTTAGCGGGCTCATTTCTCCAGCTTGTATAAAAGTCAATCTGGAGAGTACAGAAAAGGAAGAAAGTTTTGCTGAACTTCTGGAAGTTATAGTTGCAAACAATGTAAAACTTGACAGAAGAGAGGCATTAGCTTCCTTAGTCGAACGTGAAGAAAAAATGAGTACCGCGGTATTCCCTCATGTTGCTGTTCCCCATGGAATTTGTAAATCTTTAGGAAAAACAGCAATTGCTATTGGAATCTCGAAAAAGGGCATAGAGTTTGACCCTGTTGATTCTGAACGAGATTCAAAAAATCCAATTGTAAATATTATTTTTGAAATTCTGTTTGAAGAAAACGATACAGAATTGCATTTGCATGTTCTTCGAGATATTTTAAGTCTTGTAACCAATTTCGATTTTTTTGAGCAAATTTTACAAGCAAAAACTCCACAAGAGGTGTATAATATAATTGAGGCTTTAGAAATTTAAAGTCTGGAGGATATTATGACCGACACCAATGTTGAACTCGATGCGATTAATCATCTTTTGGAAATTGAAAAACAGGCATCCGGTCTTATAACTGAAGCACAGGAAGAAGCAGATAAAAGATTAGCTGAAGCTCGTGCAAAATATAATTCTGAATACAAATCTAAATACGAAACTGTTGCAGCAGAGCTGGAAAAAAAATTCCAGAACGATTATGCAGCAGTAACAAAAAAGTATGCTGAAGAAATTGAGGCATATAAAAAATCTTTAGCAGAAAAACCACAAAACAAAGAAGCCTTTTCAAAGGTTATCGGAAAATTACTTTAGGGTAATGGTATGGATAAATCTGGAGCAGACGCTTACATTTACGCAAAGGCTAGTGGTAATCTAGGAAAATCATATACAGGTTCTCGTGCAGCGCATCTTTTTGAACAGAAAAGTCTGGCAGATTTATGGACTATGCTTTTTAACACTACAGTGCCAATGGTTCCAGAAGTAATGCTTGCAAATCAGATTGAAGAAGAAGCTTTTAAGACATTTCTGGAACAATATATTGATTTTATAAAAATGTACGATAAACCCGATCCAGTTCTTTTAGATCAACTTTGTATTTATGAAGCAGAAAACCTTAAAGAAATTGGTGCAGCCCTTTGTAAAGGGGAATCTAAAATCCCTGAAATAAAAAATCTTCATTCTTATACAGATTTGAACTTTGCAGCCTGGCCAGATATTTCTGCTATAACTAAAAAATCAAAATTTTCATGGTATAATAAAGTTCCAGATATTCATCAGCAGCAAAAGCTGGAATTTACGCTTGATATGCAGGTTATCCGTCATTTGTGGAATTCTGTTCAGAATGTTCGCGATGAATCTGCTGAAGCTATTAAGAACTTGTTTTTGTATGAATATATAACAAGAAATATTATCTGGGCGTTGCGTTTACGAATCTACTTTAATATGAAAAAGGAAGATATTATACCTCTTCTTATTTCTGTTTCTGAAAAAGTATCAGCTGTAGATCCTATTGCAGGCCCTGCATTAAAGGTTTTAGATATGCCTTTAGATGAACCTGAAGTTTGGATGAACTGGACATATAAGGAACTTGTAAATCCAAATATTGCTGGTGAAGTATGGCAAATTGATCCAAGCTGGATGGAAAGAAAAAATAAGGTCAAATTAAATAAGATGGCCGAAAAAATCTTCCACCAGTTTCCTATGACTACCGGCTCTTTAATTGGCTGGTTTAAAATTAAAAATTACGAACTTAACTGTATTAGAACTGCAGTTGAAGGTTTGCGTTTAAATATTAGTTCTGAAGAAGCTATGAATGCTATTGGAATTAGTTCTGAAGGAGGAATAAATGGCTAGAACAACAGAAATGAAACTTCTGGAACTTATGGTTCTTAAGCAGGATATTTCGGCTGTAATTGAATTTATTGGTAAAAAGGAAACTTTCCAGTTTCAGACTAGATTCAAAGATAAAAAGGGTGCTGCAGAAGAAGATTCTGCTGATATCTCTAATGTAGATAATCAGTTTTTTGAAGAGTTAAAACGTGCCTGCGCTGATCTTGAAATTAAAGATATTCCACAGGAATTAAAAGATATTGCCAGTCCTACAGAACAGGACCGTTCAGAAGCAAGCAAGATTATTTCTATCTATAAAGATTTAACTTCGAGAATTTCTGCGGCTGTAGAAGAATCGGGAAAAGTTGCCGAAGCTTGTAAAGAAGCTATGGCTTTTTCAAATTTACAGATTTCATATTCTGAATTGGAACATTTGTCATTTCTTTCATTAAAGATTGGTAAACTGCCTCCCGAAAACTTTGCAAAATTAAAAGAAAGCCTTGAAGGTTCTGCTGTTGTAATTCCTTTAGGAAATGATAAAACTCACGTTCTTGTTGCTTCATCTAAAAAAGGCAGATTTGCACTTGATACAGAATTAAAGAATTATAACTTTATAGAAATGCAGGTTCCTTCTGATTTTAAGGGTGTTCCAGAAGATGTTCTTGAAGGACTTAAAGAAAAACAGACAGAAGCAGAAAAAGCTCTTGCCGATTTACAGGTTGAAAAGCAGAACTTTGCAGAAACTCATAAAGATAAAATAATAGATCTTCTTTGCAAATTTTCTGTTGGTGTTCAGATTAATAATGTAACTGCAAATCTTGAATCTACAGATTTAGTATATAGAATTACAGGCTGGATTCCTGCAAGTGAACTTGATGTTTACATGAAAGGCCTTGATGAACTTACAGAAAGTCGAATTGCAATCCGCCAGTACGAACCATTGGAAGTTCCAAGTGTCATTTCTGGTAAAGAACAGGTTCCTGTAAAACTTACTCACGGAAAATTTGTTAAGAGCTTTGAAAGAATGATTTTCTCTTACGGTTCACCAATGTATGGTACAGTAGATCCAACTCCATTTGTAGCAATCTTCTTTACATTGCTCTTTGGAATTATGTTTGGGGATTGTGGACAGGGCCTTGTTTTCATTATTATGGGAATCTTAATGGCTAAAAATATCATTAAGGTTGGCGGATGGAATAAGTTTGCCCCTATCTTCCTTGCTATTGGTATTTCAAGTTCGATTATGGGTTTACTCACTGGTGAATTCTTTGGAACAGAAGAACTTCTTGAACCATTTGCTCATTGGATAACAGGTTTATTTGGAACTCCACGTGCTCCAATCTTAAAGCTTATGCCTTCTGCAGATCCTAAGTCAATTTACGTAATGTTTGGAGTATTTGGCGTTGCTGTTGCATTTGGTTTTGTAATCAACTCTGCTGGTCTTATTTTGAATATGGTAAACAATCTTATAAAAAGAAGATACGCAGAAGTATTTTTCGGAAAAAATGGATTGGCTGGAATAGTTTTCTTCTGGTATGTAGTTGCCCTTGTTTTAAGAATTGTTCTTGCTCATCATTCTATTGCTGTTTACGACTGGGTAATTATTGGCGTTAGTTTGTTCTTTGCAGCTTTTGCAGAACCATTTGAACGTGCAATTGAAGGACATAAACCATTGTTTGAAAATGGATTTGGAACTTACCTTATTTCAGGATTTGTTGAATTAATAGAAGTAATTTCTGGATATCTTTCAAATACAGTAAGTTTTGTTCGTGTTGGTGCATTTGCTTTGTCTCATGCTGTTTTGAACTTTACAATCCTTACTCTTACAGAGATGTGTGGTGGTCAATTTTCGCCAGGTGGAATTCTTGTTTTAATAGCAGGTAACTTATTAATTATTGTTCTTGAAGGAATGATTGTTGCAATTCAGGTAATTCGTTTGCAGTACTATGAATTCTTCAGTAAGTTCTTCCACGAAACTGGTCGTGAATTTAAACCATTTAAATTTGAAATTAATTTGTAATATAAAAGGAATATAAAAGAGGTATTTTTATGAAAAAGAGAATTATTGCATTCTTAGGTATGTTGGCTACTGGTGCCGCTTTGTTTGCTGAAGAAGCTGCTTCAACAGGTGCTGCTTCTGGTGCTGCTATGAAGTACATTGCAGCTGCTATTGCCGTTGGTTTGGCTTGTATTGCTGGTGGTATGGCTGTAGGTAAAATTGGTGCTGCTGCAATGGGTGCAATGAGTGAAAATCCAGAATTGTCTGGTAAAGCTCTTCCATTCGTAGGTCTTGCTGAAGGTATTTGTCTTTGGGGAATGCTTGTTGGTGTTCTTATTTTGTTCAAATAACTTGTAAAAGACTGAAAAGTGAAATTTTACATTATTGGAGAACGAGAAATCGTTCTGGCTTTTAAGTTGACTGGTGTTGAAGGAACTATTGCAGAAAATAGAACCGAAGTACTTGATGCGTTTAATCGTGTTACAGGTAAAGGTGGTGTTGCAAATGTTCCTTCTGGAGAAATTCCTCGTGTTCTTATTTTAACAGAACAGGCTGCCAGTCAGATTGAAGCTGAAGAAATTGCGTGGCAAAAAACAGGTAAGTTTCCTCTGATTGTTGAAGTTCCGGGTTTAGACGGACACTTGAAGGGCAAAAAATCTTTGTCTGATGCAATTAAAGAAGCTATTGGTGTTGAGGTTTAATATGCAGGAATTACGTTCTACAGATATATTGGATAAAGAAATTCTCACAGATGCTCGAAAAAAAGCTGAAAAAATATTGAAGAAGGCCGACTCTGACTGTGCTGAGTTAATTGCAAGGGTGGAAGCGGACATTGCAAAGGCTAAGGCTGAAAAAGATGAATTCTTCAATAAAAAGTTAGATGCTTATGAAAAGGATCAAAAAAACTCTATTCCTTTGGAAAAACAGAGATTTGAGGTTTCATTTATTCAGAATGCAGTTGCTGCAGAAATAGATGCTTATCTTCAATCTTTGACAGAACAACAAAGACTGGAAATTGCAACAAAGAATTTTAATTTTGCTACAGAAACTAATTTTAAAGCCTATGTTTACGGTTTTGAATTAGCAGAAGCTTCTAAGTTCCTTAAAAATAAACTTGGTAATAATCTTATAAGTTGTGAAATGACTGTGTTTAGAAAAATGGCTTTGGAAGATGATTGTGGTCTTTCTAAACCTCAGGGAATTATTCTTGAATCTGAAGATAAATCATTTCGTGGGCGCCTTACATTAAGCGAAGTTTGTGGCGCACTTATGAATAATAATAGAAAAGAATTGGCAGATGCCTTGTTTGGAGGCAGTTTATGATAGAAGGTAAAATTACACGCATTTCGGGACCAATTGTTTATGCAGAAGGTCTTGACGGCTGTGGTCTTTATGATGTAGTTGACGTTGGAGAAAAGAAACTTATTGGTGAAATTATTCGCCAGAATAAAGGTAATGCCACAATCCAGGTATACGAAGAAGATACTGGTATGGAAATTGGAGAAAAGGTTGTTTGTACACAGCGCCCACTTTCTTTGCGCCTTGGTCCTGGTGTAGTTGGCAACATTTACGACGGTATTCAGCGTCCTTTGCAGGCAATGTACGAAAATTCTGGAGCTTTCCTTTTACCAGGCGAACGTACCGAACCTCTTGATACTAAAAAAATATGGCACTTTGAAGCTGCAGAAGGTGTAGCTGAAGGCTGTGAAATAAAACCTGGCATGGTACTTGGAACTGTAAAAGAAACAGAATCTATTACAGAAAAAATTATGGTTTCTCCAATGATTCGAGGCCGTACTCTTAAATCTTTTAAGGGAACCGGGGACTATACTGTAAACGATTTGATAGGAACTACAGAACTTGATGAAGACATTCAGCTGGCACAGTATTGGCCTGTTCGTAAACCTCGTCCTTATGCTCAAAAGCTTGGTGTTACAGAACCTTTAATTACAGGTCAGCGTGTAATTGACGTTTTCTTCCCACTTTCTAAAGGTGGTACTGCAGCTATCCCAGGTGGATTTGGAACTGGAAAAACAATGACTCAGCATGCCGTTGCAAAATGGTGTGATGCAGATTTAATTGTATATATTGGTTGTGGTGAACGCGGTAACGAAATGACAGAAGTTCTTACTGAATTCCCAGAACTTATTGACCCAAGAACTGGCCGTTCTATTATGGAACGCACAATTCTTATTGCAAACACTTCGAATATGCCTGTAGCGGCTCGTGAAGTTTCTCTTTATTCGGGAATTACCCTTGCAGAATATTTCCGTGATATGGGTATGGCCGTTGCCATTATGGCAGACTCAACTTCCCGTTGGGCAGAAGCCCTTCGTGAACTTTCCGGCCGTATGGAAGAAATGCCAGCGGAAGAAGGTTTCCCTGCATATTTGCCAACTCGTCTTGCCAGTTTCTACGAACGTGCCGGACGTGTAATTTCCCTTGAGGGGCAGGAAGGAAGTGTCAGCGTAATTGGGGCTGTTTCACCTCCAGGTGGCGACTTTTCTGAACCAGTTACACAGCATACAAAACGCTTTATCCGTTGTTTCTGGGCTTTGGACCGTGAACTTGCAAATGCCCGCCATTATCCTGCAATTGGCTGGATAGATTCTTATTCAGAATATGCAGATGAAGTAAAAGACTGGTGGGAAGTTCATAATCCTCTTTGGTCAGAATTACGCCAGCAGGCAATTGGACTTTTGAAGGAAGAAAATAAACTTCAGCAGATTGTTCGCCTGATTGGTCCAGATGCATTGCCAGATACAGAACGTTTAGTGCTTGTTGTTGCAGAAATGATTAAAAATGGTTTCTTGCAGCAAAACGCATTTGATGATGTAGATAAATATTGTTCATCAGATAAACAGATAGCAATTCTTGAAATGATGATGGAATACTACAATCGTGCCAGTGCCTGTGTAAAAGCAGGAGCACCATTGTCTCAGGTAGTTGGACTTGCCGCTTGCGATGAAATTGTTCGTATTAAGATGGTTTATAAAAATGATGAAATGGACAAAATCCAGGAAGTTAGAACTCGTCTTGATTCACAGTTAAGCGAAGTTGAAAGAATGTATAGATAGTTGGGGAATAGAATATGAAAGGTGTAGAATATAGAGGCGTAACATCAGTAGACGGACCAATCGTAGTTCTTAAACGTACAGAAAATGTTTTTTACAATGAAACAGTTTATGTTCGTGACCGACTAGGCGAAAAACAGATTGGTAAAATTGTAGATATTTCTGATGATGCTGTTGTAGTTCAGATTTTTGGTAGCACAACAGGTCTTGATCTTGATGAATCAACTTTTGAGTTCTTAAAGGAACCTCTTGAACTTCGTGTTGGCGAAGGTCTTCTTGGTCGTGTATTTAATGGACTTGGAGAGCCAATAGACGGTTACCCTGCAATTATCAGCTCCGAGAAGCGCAATGTAAACGGAAACCCTATGAATCCTTATGCCCGTGTTTACCCACGAGACTTTATTCAGACAGGTATTTCTTCAATAGATGGAATGAACTCTCTTGTACGTGGACAAAAGCTTCCAATCTTTTCTGGAAACGGTTTGCCACATAATAAACTGGCAGCACAAATTATCCGCCAGGCAAGACTCCGTAACAGCGATGAACAGTTCGTAATGGTTTTTGCCGGAATGGGTATTAAATATGACGTTGCAAAATTCTTCGTTGATACTTTCGAAGAGTCTGGTGTACTTTCAAAGGTAGTAATGTTCCAGTCACTGGCAGATGCTCCTTCAATTGAACGTATTATTACACCACGTTGTGCACTTACTGCCGCAGAATATCTTGCTTTTGAAAAAGGAATGCACGTACTTGTTGTAATGACAGATATGACCAACTATTGTGAAGCCTTGCGCGAAATTTCTACAACTCGCGGTGAAGTTCCTGGCCGTAAAGGTTACCCTGGATATTTGTATTCAGACTTGGCCGAACTTTATGAACGTGCAGGTCGTGTAAAGGGTAGTGAAGGTTCAATTACTCAGATTCCAATTCTTACAATGCCTAACGATGATATTTCTCATCCAATTCCAGACTTAACTGGTTATATTACAGAAGGTCAGATTGTATTAGGCCGTGAACTTTCGCAGGAAGGTGTTTATCCACCAGTTAGCGGACTTCCATCTTTGTCTCGTTTGATGAAAGACGGTATTGGTCCAGATATGACTCGCGAAGATCACGCAAATGTTTCCAGCCAGTTGTTTGCTTCTTATTCAAAGGTAAAGAGCATTCGTAACCTGGCAGCAATTATTGGTGAAGAAGAATTAAGCGACCTTGACCGTCAGTACCTTCATTTTGGTAACAGATTGGAACAGGAATTCTTCAATCAGGATGAATACGAAAACCGAACAATTGAACAGACTCTAGATTTAGGTTGGCAGATTTTAGCAGAACTTCCACGAGAGGAACTTACTCGAATTAAACCAGAGTTTATAGATAAATATTTAGGAAAATAGAAGTGGCAAAATTAAACGTTGCACCAACAAAATCCAATCTTCTCTCAATAAAAGAACAGCTTGCAGTTTCAACAAATGGTTACGAGCTTCTGGAAGAAAAGCGTGAAATCCTTGTTCGAGAGCTTATGCACCTGGTAGAAAAAGTAAAGCTTTTGGAGCAGGATTTGGATAAAGCCGTTGCACAAGCTTATCCTGCTTTTAAAAGAATGCTTATGCTTGATGGTTCCGATTGGGTAGAAAGAGTTTCCCATGCAGTTCACTATGATTTTGAAATGACAGAAAAAAAAGTAACTATAGGTGGTATGTCTTTTAGTTCAATGGATGTTGTAATGCCAGAAAAGGAACTTTTTTATTCATTTATTGGAACAGATGCTAACACCGATGCCACAATTAATAAGTTTTTTGAATTACTTTCTTTGCTTACTCAAATGGCATCTATTAGAACTATAGTATGGCGCCTTGCAGAAGAAGTAAAAAAGACTCAGCGCCGTGTAAATGCTCTTGATAAAATGATAATTCCACAGGCAAAAGAAACTAAAGCTTACATTGAAAGTGTACTTGAAGAACGTGAACGTGAAAATGTATTTGTTTTAAAAGCGTTGAAAAAACGTAACGGGAAAAAATAATTCCAGGAAACAAAACAAAAAAATATGGCAAAAAGTTTTTTTAAGAAAATTATTGTAGCAATAAATGGTCGACAATCCTCAATTCATGCGGCAATGTATGCAATTATGATGGCCAGATCTTACAATCTTCAATTAAAGTTTATTTTTGTTGTTGATACAGCGACTATTAAATATCTTACAATGAATAAATTTCTTATTGCCGATGAAAAAGTTTCGTTCGAAGAAAAACTTTGTGCAGACGGTGAACATTATTTAAGTTATGTTCAAATGCTGGCAGGTACAAAAGGTCTAACTGCCGAAACCGAATTAAGAAGCGGTGGTGTTTTTACAGAGATTATAAAAGCTGCAGATGAATATGAAGCAGATCTTATTCTTCTTGGTGGTAACGAACGGGAAGTAGGTAAACCGGGCTTAAAAAAGAATGTTTTTTCCCACGATGAAAATGAAGTTCTTGTAAATGCCAAATGTCCAGTCCTTGTTGTTCAAAAGCCAGATATAGAAAAATTATTTAAGATTTTCTAAAATAGCCTGGTTATTATGAAAGATTTTTATAAAGTTCTAGGTGTAAGACCTAATGCTACTCTTGCAGAAATAAAACGTTCTTATCGTGAAAAAGTAAAATTGCTTCATCCAGATTTAAGCGGCGATCCTACACATAGAGACGAGTTTAACGAAGTAGTGCAGGCATATCGTGTTCTTTCCGACAGCCGCCAGCGTTCAATTTTTGATGAATCTTTTTTTATACGTATTCGAAGGTCTTATAAAGACGCAAATTCCTTTAATTATTATGAATGGCTTTCTGCTCGTGAAGATGAAGAAAGTCGTGCAAAGTTGATTTTTTACACCCTTATGCATCAAAAGGAAGACGAAGCTGTTGCAGAGTTTAAACGAATGCAGATGAATCATGCCGATTTTAGCTTGAAAAAATGGTTTACTCGGGAAGATTTTATGGATTACGGCTACATTCTTGCAGAGGAACTTGTAATTCGCGGCGAATATTATGATGCAATCATCCTTCTGGAACAGATTATACAGATGGAATATTCATATCAGTATTTCTTTATATTTTTCCCTGAAGTTATGGATTTTACTTTAAACATTCTAAAGCGTAATATTGACGGTGTTATTTCGGATGAACTTGCGCTTGATGTTTTTGAACGTGCTTTAGATTTAGGTTTTGGTAAAGCTGCCGATGCCTTCTTTCTTCGTAAAATGAGCGAAGAATATCACCGTTTGGGCGACGATGGAACTGCAGAAATCTGTCTACGGGAAGCAGAAAAATTATCATAATAGAAAAAAATAAAACAAAGTGGTAAATTTAATACAAAGGATAGATATATGATTCACTTAAAAACAGAAGAACAAATAAACGGAATTAGAAAAGCCTGTCATCTTACAGCAGATATGTTTAATGAGCTTATTCCAAAAATTCACGCTGGAATGAGTACTTGGGAAATCGATAAACTTTTTGAAAATTATATTGTTGGTCACGGTGGAAAACCTGCCTGGTGGCGTGAAGATTTTCCAGGTTCGGTATGTATTAGTGTAAATAACGAAGTAATACACGGTCTTCCATCTAAAAAACATATTATTAAAGATGGTGATTTAGTAAGTCTTGATGTAGGCATAGACCTTGATGGTTATATTAGTGACACAACTCATTCTTTACTGATTGGAAATGTTTCACCAAAAGTAAAAAAGCTTCAGCAGGTTACAGAAGAATGTTTAAAAGCTGGTATTGCGGCTTGTGTTGCTGGTAACAGAGTAAGTGATGTTGCAAATGCGGTTTACGAAATTGCAGATAAACATGGTTATGGTGTAGTTTACGATTATTGTGGTCATGGAGTTGGACTTGATGTTCACGAAGATCCAAGTGTTCCAAACTGTCCTTTCCGTGGTGCGAACCCTCGTATTAAGCCTGGAATGGTTTTGGCAATTGAACCAATGATTAATCTTGGTACTGCAGATGTTGAACTTGCAGAAGATGGCTGGACAGTTGTTACTGCTGATGGTGAAATAAGTTGCCATGAAGAACATACTGTTGCTGTTTTTGAAGACCATACAGAAGTTCTTACAGATTTGAATTACAAAAAATAACTGTCTTTATAGATAATTAGAGTTTTCTAAGAGTAACAAAAAAAATAATTTTTTTTGTTACTTTTTTTTGTCTTCGTAGTTATATTTTAAAACGATATAAAAACACAGGAGAATTTTAATGAAACGAACAACAAAAGTAATATCTTCTTTTGCCTTGCTGCTTTTGTTTACAGCATCATTATTCGCAGATTCTGCAATTGAAAGTTTACAGAATGCTTTTAGATCTATCAGTACAGCTATGCTTCCAGCAGTTGTTGAAGTAGATGTTACTGAAACAAAAACTTATACAAATCCTTTTAGTGGAATTACGAATCCTTTTGAATATTTCTTTGGAAATCCTAATTCTGAAAAAGATGAAAAGAAAAATCAGAAAGAATATGAATCAAAGGGACTTGGGTCTGGTGTAATTGTAAGAAAATCGGGCAATACATTTTATGTACTCACAAACAACCATGTTGCCGGTTCTGCAAATAAAATCAGTGTAAAATTGAATGATGGCCGTGAATATTCTGCTAAATTAGTTGGTGCAGACAGCCGCATTGATATAGCCCTTATTTCTTTTGAAGCAAAAGACAATTCAATTCCTGTAGCAGCACTTGGAAATTCAGATAAAGTTCAGCCAGGAGATATTTGTATGGCTTTCGGGGCTCCTTTGGGCTATAGTCAGTCTGTTACAATGGGTATAGTAAGTGCTGTAGGACGTAACGAAAGTCAAATGTCTGCAATCAGCGATTATATTCAGACAGATGCTGCTATTAACCAGGGTAACTCTGGCGGTCCTCTTGTAAATATTTATGGTGAAGTTATAGGAATTAATACTTGGATTGCTTCACAGTCTGGTGGTTCAATTGGTATTGGATTCAGTATTCCAATCAACAATGTAAAAAGCGCAATTGATTCTTTCATTAAAAATGGAAAGATTATTTACGGTTGGGTTGGTGTTTCGTTACTTGAAGTTACAGATGAATATAAAAAGGCCCTTGGTGTAGAAAATATTGATGGTGCATTTGCGGCAGAAGTCTTTACTAAATCTCCAGCTGCAAAGGGCGGAATTATGCCTGGCGATTATATTATTGAAGTAAATGGTAAAAAAGTAAAATCAACAAATCAGCTGGTACGCGATATTGGAAGTTTACAGGCAGGTACAACTGCTAAAATGGTTGTAATTCGTGGTGGTAAGAAATTGCCAGAAATGACTGTAAAGATTGAAGAACGAGCTACGGAAGATGAAATTAACAATAACAAAATGTGGCCGGGCTTCATTGCTACTCCATTAACAGATGATATGAAGACACAGTTGAAGATACAGGATAAGAAACTTCAGGGTGTTGTTGTTGCCAATATTCAGGAAAAATCTCCTGCGGCAAGTCTCCGTTTGCAGAATGGCGATGTAATTACAGCTGTAAATGGCAAGGCAGTAAAAAATATTAGCGAATTCTATGCTGAACTTGCAAATGCTACAAAATCTGTTAATTTCGATGTTTACACAAATGGAAGTACAATAACTACTGGCAGTTATAAATTATAACCAAAGTTTTTTAAGTATTCCTTAAAATATATAAATTCTATATAATGGAAACATGTATAGAATTTATGTAGAACGCCGTGAAGGCTTTGAAAACGAAGCTAAACGCTATTTATCAGAAATTAATGGTTTTTTGGGAATCTCATCTGTAACTGGGGTTCGTTATTTCAATCGCTATGATATTGAAAATGTAAGTGATGAAGTTGCAAAAATTGCAGCAACACGCATTTTCTCCGAACCTCAGAGCGATTACTGTGTTTTTGACGATTTACCTAACGAAAACAAAGACGCAGAAATTATCTGGGAATTCCTTCCTGGCCAGTATGACCAGCGTGCCGATAGTGCAGAACAGTGTATTTCTTTACTTCGTGCTGGTCTTAAAAATGTTTCTACAATGAAAGAAGCTCCTGTAGTTCGTTGTGCAAAAATTGTACGCCTTGCAGGTAATGTTTCTAAAGACGAAATTGCAAAAATCCAGAATTATCTTATTAACCCTGTAGACAGTCGCCTTACAGATTCATCTAAACCTGAAACTTTGAAAATGACTTCTGAAGTTCCAGGTGATATTCCATTTGTAACAGGTTTTATTACATGGGATGATAAAAAACTTGAAGAATACCGTCAGTCAATGGGTCTTGCTATGGACCTTGCTGATATTAAATTCTTGCAGGATTACTTCAAAGGTGAAAAACGTGATCCAAGCGAAACTGAAGTTCGCGTACTTGATACTTACTGGTCAGATCACTGCCGTCACACAACATTCTTAACAGAACTTAAGGATATTAAAATTGAAGATGGTCCTTATGCTCCACTTTTCAAAAAATCATTAGAAAACTATACAAATATGCGTACAGACCTTTATGCAGGTCGTACAGATAAGCCAGTTTGTTTAATGGATATGGCTGTAATCGGAATGAAATATCTCAAGAAGAATGGAAAACTTGATGATATGGAAGTTTCTGAAGAAAACAATGCCTGTTCAGTTGTAATTGATGTTCATTACACAACTGACGAAAATGGAAAACCTCTTGCAAAAGATGATCCAAAAGCAACAGAACGTTGGTTGATGATGTTCAAAAACGAAACTCACAACCACCCAACAGAAATTGAACCATTTGGTGGAGCTGCTACATGTCTTGGTGGTGCAATCCGTGACCCACTTTCGGGCCGTTCATGGGTTTACCAGTCAATGCGTATTACTGGTGCTGCAGATCCAACAGTTGCTTTAAAAGATACAATGAAAGGTAAACTCCCTCAGATTAA
>JAZLKI010000093.1:0-2624 GCA_045597485.1 Treponema sp. | reverse complement strand
TTGGAGGTCATTATGGAAAATGACGAAACTTTTGAAGAGTATTTGAAGCGTACAAACCTTTCTAAAAATACTCTTACATCTTATTTGTGGACGGTTAAGTATTTTAATGAGCATTACGAAACCATCAACAAAGAAAATCTGTTGGCGTATAAAGGCTACTTGATGGAATACTACAAGCCAAAGACTGTAAATCTTCGTATTCAGGGAATCAACAAGTATCTTTGCTTTATTGGAAAAGACAAATTGCAGCTTAAATTCGTGAAAGTACAGCAGAAAAACTTCCTTGAAAATGTAATCAGTAATGCAGATTATCAGTTCTTGAAGGCAAAATTGAAGGCTGATGGAAACCTGGAATGGTATTTCGTTGTCTGGTTTCTGGCCGCAACTGGTGCCAGAGTTAGTGAATTGATTCAGATTAAAGTGGAACATGTAAAGGCTGGTTATTTTGATTTGTACTGTAAAGGTGGCAAAATACGACGTTTGTATATTCCGAAAACATTGAAAGATGAGGCACTTACCTGGTTGCAGTCAATCAACAGACCTTTTGGATATTTGTTTCTGAATCGTTTTGGTGAACGAATTACTACTCGTGGAATTGCACAACAGCTTAAAAATTATGCCCGAAAGTATGGAATAAGCGAAAAAGTTGTTTATCCTCATTCTTTCAGGCATCGCTACGCAAAAAACTTTCTTGAAAAATACAATGACATTGCCTTGCTTGCCGACCTTATGGGCCATGAAAGCATTGAAACAACCCGTATTTATTTAAGAAAAACTGCCAGTGAGCAGCAGGACATTGTTGATACTGTTGTCACTTGGTAATTTAAGCTAACTGTTCAGAAATCTGATCCAATTTAGTAAACGCATTCTCGATTTTTTCGACTATGCGTTTCTGTTCGGCTAGTGGGGGAAGAGGAATTTTCAAATTGAGAATATCAGTTGCTGATAATGATGTGATTCCTACACCTTTACCGCTCAAATTGCCTTTTTCTTTGTTTATTTGAATTACATAGAGATAAAACGAATTATTTATTCCTGATAATTTTGGTCTAAGACGTGAAACATGGTTTTGATAACAAATATCTTCTTCTGACTTCCAGATTGCGGCTCTTCCAACATCACCACCATTACAAAGAAGTAAATCACCTTTCTTAATAGTACATTTTTCAAGTTCATCATCTGTGAAATACATAGTTCTGACATCTGTAAAATCAAAACAATTCCAATAAAGATTTGATGTTGTAATATATTTCCGTAAAGTACCTTTATTGTTTTCCTTTTTTAATGCTTTTCCTGTAGTATGTGAATATATTTCACCTAAATTACACCAATTCCAATTACCTGGTAATTCAAACGGAATTTCATCTGTAATATCAGTTTCGTTACCATCTGAGAACTTTTGATAGTAGCAATTATCAGTAGTGTTCTTGTAAATATATGAGTCGTTTTTATCTCGTTTGAGTTCACCAGCTTTGATTTTAGCTTCTTTTTCTGCACGTAGTCTTTCGAGCAAAACAGATGCAGGTTCGTCTGATTCATCTTGTGGGACGAGTTTACCATGAATGGCTAAATCTAGGATTTTGGATTTGGTTTGAATAATAGCCTGTGATAATTCCATCTTATCATCATCAAGTTTTTCTATTATTTCAATAATTCTTTCTATTTCTTCTAGGATTCTTTTTTGTTCATTAATTGGGGGTAATGGAAAAAGAACTTGTTTTACAGTGTCAGATTTCAAGTTTTTTACAGTAGAACCTGCCGCAACTAGAGAAAATGAGTCATAAATATATTTTGAACTAAGAGCATGATATAAGTAATCTTGTAAAAGACAGTCTTTTATATTCGCAAATACTAACCAGCCGTCATGAATACAACCATCAATTTTTAGAATATAAGGTCTTCCAAAACTCATTGAATTGGTAAGAAGAAAATCTCCTGCGTGAACATACCTGGAATGATTTTTCCCCTCTGCTTTAATTTTTTCTTTTGCAGAAACTATATATTTACTTCCAGGCTTTGTATCTCCGATTTTAATCCAATTTATTCCTGAATCATCATTAGTTAGGTAATCTTCAATTGGCCGAGGTGAGCCTCCTCTAGCAATATCTGCTATTTCTTGCAAACGTATCCAACACCAATTATTTGGTAAATTAAATGGTATTGAATTTTCAATATCCTTCACAGTTCCATCAGCGAACTTCTCATAGTGCCGGTTATCATCACCAACAAAGATATAAGAGTCATTTTTATCTGCCTTAATCTTCTTTTCAGCAATGAGTTTCTGCTTTTCTTCACGAATCTTTTCAAGTAATTTTGATGCAGGTTCATCATTAGGATTTTGAGGAACTAATTTACCATGAATCGCCAAATCGAGGATTTTCTGTTTTAAGAGTTTTGTATCCATGCTTATTCTCCTGCCTCTGTCAGCAATTTTGTTGATGAGAAATCCAATCCAAGAATTGTTTTTAATTGCTTTTCTGCTGTTGAACGAAGCATTTCAAGACGTTTTGCTTGAGGTATATTTTGTTCTATTAAGATTGCATTGTAGCTTTCAAGATTTGCCAATACAAGAAGATAATTTATATCTGAATAGTCACGAATATTTCCTTTCTTGTCAGGATTTT